>JAUNGU010000011.1 GCA_030524315.1 Peptococcaceae bacterium | reverse complement strand
CATCCTCCAAAGCATCATCCAACGCATCATTTGATGCTTTAGCATCCTTCACAACCGCACTAGCCAATGCCTTGAATTTGACCATGATGTCTTCGCCGTGAACGATGTACTCTGGTCCATCTGCGCCAAGGCTTTTACAAGCGTCGCATATTTTCTGGATGCCACGGCCCCAGCTTTCGATGTAGCCCGCGCGATAGAATACGCCTGCAATATCTGGATTGAAGGGCTTTGAGGAATGCGCTTCTAGCAAGGTTTCGGCTGTCCAACCGAACGGTAAGAGGCTGCTGTTGCTGATGTACATCACGTCATCTTCGATGCGGATTTGGATCGGGATGTTATCTGCCCAGTTGCAATGGATCAGGGCATTGTAGACCGCTTCACGCACAGCGTCGCGCGCAAAGGGATAGGTTTCCACGCGTGTTTCCTTATGATAGCTGATTGCGGCCTTGAGGTATTTGAGATAAATCAGGTCAATGACACGATCAGCCATGAGGATCAACGAGCCATGAACCTCATCCTGGTAGACAAGCTCGCTGCCTGCGAATTTGCCAATTTTGACATAGCAGCCGCTGATGACGCGTTCTGCTTGACGATAAAAGCATAGCGCCCCGGCTCTGGTGAGCTTGCCATCAGACATGAGATTGAGCTTGTCCAACAGCTCTGCATTGGAAATAGCCAGATCTTCTTTTGTCATACGGCCACTTCTGAGGGCTTCACGCCGAAAGATATCAAAGCTTTCTTTGTCCAAGTCGTCGATCCTAATATTATTCACCAGTGCTGAATCCCATTTCACGCCGGTTCTGGACATGAGAAAGTTTGTCAACGCATTGCCACGAAGCTGTTGCTTGGTGCTGCCGCTGCGGTAGTGGTACTCACCATCGTAATTGACAGGGAAGGTCCATGGCGCAACGACAATCTCGATGTAGTCTGTACCATTCTCGATGAGCAGATTGACGTCGGCAATAATGCCTAATTTATTCTGGATTTTATTCGGAATATCTTCCATGAGCTTTTTGGCATCACGCACCCCAACAACGGTGCCATCATCCTTCTTGCCAATGTAAATCCTGCCACCCTGCGCATTGGCAAAGCCGCAAATCCATTTAAGATACTCATCTCGCCATGATTCTTTCCACTCTACATTCTGATTTTCGCTCACTTGCGGCACCTCCTTCACACCCATTTCCGCCTATCCGACAACCTATCCCTCACGCCTCGATCCACTTGGCAAAATCTGCCTCGGTGTAGTCGGTGACGATGGTGGCTGGGTGCCAGGTGACGCCTGCGAGGTTCAGGCTGTGCAGGGCTTTGTCAGTATTGGCCAATCCCCCGCCGCCGGTGGTGACGAAAGGAATGACGGTTTTGCCGGCAAGGTTGTAATGCTTGAGAAAGCTGTGCACCACGAGCGGCGCCTGGCCATACCACAGGGGAAATCCAACGTAAATGGTGTCATAATCAGCGGGATATTTGGCCAGCGGCTGCACAGACGGCAAAATATTTTGCTGCCATTCCACGTAGCTGCGGCAATCCCTGTTGCGATAATCAATATCTGCTGCGGTGTAGGGCGCCTCTGGCACAATCTCGGCCAAATCCGCGCCGCTGGCAGCCGCCAAGCGCTGCGCCTGGCGACGCGTCACCCCACCAAAAGAATAATAAACGACAAGTGCACGACCCATCCAAAACACCTCCTATTATAATCGCTTCCAATTATACCACATCCCCATCCACAAATACCTGTAATCAGGCATAAAAATGCAGCAAACTGTATTTTCTTGTTGGCATATGTTTATTCACATGCTATACTTAAGGAAGCAGCATCATGAAAAGGGGGAGAGAGGCATGACAGCGCTGGATAGAATAATGGCCGCAAGCAAGCAAGCTTAACATTCTGATTTCCTACTGTCAAGCTAGAATTTCCAACAATTTCATTACAGCACACGCAAGGACACATTGATCCGCTGGGATCGGTGTGTCCTTTTTTCGCGTGCGCCCGCTGCAAATTCACGCGAAAGGAAAAACTACATGAAACTCAACAAAAAATTCATGAGCGCCCTGCTCGCCGGTGCCCTCGCAATCGCCGCCGTGCCAACCTTGGCCTTTGCAGAGGATGCGGCGACAGAGCCAACGAATCCTCCTGCAAGTCAGGAAGAGACGGATGCACAAACATTTGAAGTTGGCACCCTCGACGATTTCCAACAAGCATTGAAGGATGCCAATGCAGGCGACACCATCAAGCTGACCGATAACATTAACCTCACGGCCGCCGATACTACTGGCGTTAGCCTGAATGGTTCCGTTATCAATGTCCCTGTAGGTGTCACATTGGATGGCGACAAGCATGCCATCACCGTTACTGAAAACTGGGCTTTGACTCAGGATAACAAACCTCAGTTCCATATCGTTGGTGTGATGAGTAATGCCACTTCTACTGACCCATCTACAACGATTCGAAATCTCACTATTGCGGGTAATGAAACGACCAAAGCTGGTGTCAGCGCTTTCGGGTGCCAGGGAACTGTGAATCTGGTAAATGTCACCATCAAAAATTGCGGCACCGACGCTGTGCAAGTCAACAACTCCAATGTTGTTGCTGAAAACCTGACGACCGAAGGTAACAAATGGGGCGCTGTCAACGTTGACAAGGATCCCGCTTCCTTCGAGCTCAAGAGTGGCACTTTGAACGAAACGCTCAAGATCTGGACGGAATTAAAGGATGAAGATAATATCATCACCGTTCCAGATACCTGGGCACGTGTCGATGGTGACAACTTTGATAACTACGCACCAAAGGATACCCTGAAAGAAAATGTCGTCCGCAATGAAACAACCGATAGTTACTATCAGACAGCGAAGCTTGCCGTCGAAGCAGCCAAGGATGGCGATGTCATCGATATGCAAGGCACCAGCTATGCAAGCTGCCTCCAATTCAACAAGAGCTTGACTCTGAAAAATGGTAGCGTGAAGGCCATCGCCATTGTATCAAACGGCGACCTTGACAAATTAAACTTCGAAGACATCACCTTTACAGGCGTTGACAATCCTTACAATGATATCAAGCCAGCAGCGCTTTACATCCAAGGATATCAGGGCGTTGTAAAAGAAGTTAATGTCACCAACTGTCACTTCAATGGCCCAACCAATGAAGCTGCCGTCGGCATCACTACATTGAATGTGGGCACCATGAATATCACTGGTAGCGAATTCTCTAATTACGAGGATGCAACTGTCCAGAATCCTAATTACAACGAATTTGACGGTGGTATTCTTACCTACTCCAACAACAAAGTAACAAATACCAAGACCGGGTTCAAAGTGTTTGGTGCTAAAAAAGTCACCGTTACAGATAACACTTTTGACAAATCCGCTGGTGTCACTCTTGCTTCTAACTGGAATAAAGACGGTAGAACCACCAACGATGTTACTATCGAAAAGAACAGCTTTAATCAAGCACCTGCTGTTGATGTTCAGACTGAAAACGGCAAACCTGGTTACGAAGGCGATCTCGCCCTCGATCACAACTACTGGGGCGCTGCCAGTGGTCCTGCTGACGGCATGATCCTCGCGCCAGAAGGCGTCAAAGTCACCACCGAGCCTTACTACCGCGCTGCTAGCATGAAGGCAGAAGATCTCAGCAACTATGTTCCATCCGGCCCTGCGCGCTATGTGATCAACGTGGCGAAGGCTGAAAATGGCACGGTGACTGCGGATGCGAAGAACGGGATTCGTGGCGATGAAATCACTTTGACGGTGAAGGCTGCTGATGGCTACAAGATTGACAAGGTGAGCGCCACCGATCGCAAGAACAAGGCGATCAAGCTCACCGACAAGGGCAATGGTGTCTACACCTTCACGATGCCTGCTAGCCCTGTCTCTGTGTCTGCGACCTTCGTCAAGGACAGCACTCCTGCGCCAAAGCCAGAACCAGAAAAAATGCCATTTACCGATGTGGCTGACGGCGCTTGGTATGCAGAGCCTGTGCAGTATGTCTATGACAATGGCCTGATGACTGGCACATCCAAGGATCTCTTCTCGCCAAATCTGACCACGACCCGTGGCATGATTGTCTCGATTCTCTATCGTCTCGAGGGCGAGCCTGCTGTCAGCGGCAATGCGCCATTTGCTGACGTATCTGCCGACAAGTACTACGCCGACGCCATCAACTGGGCTGCTGCCAACAATGTGGTCAGCGGCTACAGCGCCGACAAGTTTGCGCCAGATCAGGCGATCAGCCGTGAACAGATGGCTTGCATCCTCTATCGTTACGCCCAGCTCAAGGGCTACGACACCACCAAGACCGAGACCTACTGGGCATTCTCCGATGCCAACCAGGTCAGCGGCTATGCCGATGTGCCAATGCAGTGGGCACTGGGCAACCGCCTGATCACCGGCACCACCCAGATCACCCTCGAACCACAGGGCAGCGCCACCCGCGCCCAAGTCGCAGCCATCCTCCAGCGTTTCTGCGAAACCATCGTCAAGTAATCTCGACGATGCTTGCTTGCTTGCAAAAAAACAGAGCACCTCGCCTTTGCGGGGTGCTCTTTGTTTGTGTGGGATTATTCAGTTGGCAGGACGGCGCCTTTGAAATTGTCCTTGATGTAGGCCTTGGCTTCATCGGAGGTCAGCACCTTGATGATGGCCTTGGTTTTGGCGGTGTCTTCGTCGCCTTCACGCACGGCGATGATGTTGGCGTAGGTTTTTGCAGCGACGCTGTCGGCTTCTTCGACGGCGATGGCGTCGTCAAAGTTGAGACCTGCATCGAGGGCGTAGTTGCCGTTGATGACGGCGATGTCAACATCCGGCAGGGAGCGTGGAATCTGAGCGGCGTCGAGCTCGACAATGTCGAGGTTCTTTGGATTTTCTTCGATGTCCATCTTGGTAGCGGTGATGTCAGCGCCTTCCTTGAGGGTGATGAGGCCCTGTTCCTGGAGGAGAAGCAACGCGCGGGCTTCGTTGGTGGTGTCGTTTGGCACGGCCACGCTGCCGCCTTCAGGCACGCCGTCAAGGTCGGTGACCTTTTCGGAGAAGATGCCCATTGGTTCGTAGTGAATGGCACCGGCGCTCACAAGATGGGTGCCGTTTTCTTCGTTGAAATTGTCGAGGTATGGCTTGTGCTGGAAGTAGTTGGCATCCAGGTCGCCCGCTTCGAGGGCGTTGTTTGGCTGAACGTAGTCGGTGAATTCAACGACGTCGAGCTTGTAGCCTTCTTTTTCAAATTCGTCGGCAAAGTGCTTGAGAATTTCTGCATGTGGCGATGGGGACGCACCGATGACGATGGTGTCAGAATCGCCGGCCTTGTCCTGAGCTTCGGTCACGGAAGCTGCTGATTGGTCGCTGCCACTTTCGCTGTTGCCGCAGCCTGCGAGGAGGCCGATGGCGAGGGTGGCGATGAGGGCAGAGGTCATCCATTTTTTGAGTTTCATAGTTTTCTTTCTCTCCTTATTTCAATTTATTAATCATTGATGCGCTTATCCGAGCGTTTGGCGATGCGTGCGCCAATGGATTGGATGAGCTGCACCATAATGACCAAGAGGACCACAGTCACGAGCATCGTGCCTGTGTCGTAGCGGTTGTAGCCGTAGCGGATGGCAATGTCGCCGAGGCCGCCACCGCCGACAACACCCGCCATGGCAGAATAGCCAAGGATGGTCGTTGCGCTGACGAGGACGCCGTTCAAGAGAGACGGCTTGGACTCGGGCAAGAGCACCTTGGTGATGATTTGCAAATTAGATGCGCCCATGGATTGGGCGGCCTCGACGACGCCGTGGTCAATTTCCAGAAGGGATTGCTCGACCATACGCGCCACAAAGGGCGCTGCCGATACAACGAGCGCAAAGATGGCAGCCTTTGGCCCGATCGTCGTTCCGACAATCATGCGCGTCAGCGGCTGGATCGTGATCATGAGGATCAAAAACGGCACCGAACGCAAAATGTTGACGATACCGCCGATGAACCAGTTGGCACCCGGCATCGGATGAATGCCATTTTTGTCGCTGGCTACCAAAAAGACACCCAACGGCAAACCGATCACATAGGAAATGACAGTGATCGCGAGAATCATGTAGATGCTTTCAAGCGTCCCTTGCGCCAGGGTTTGGATCATTTGTGGTTCAAGCATCCTGGCTCACCTCCTCCACAGCAATGCCGCGATCCCTGAGATACTGGTAGACGCGCTCCGAGCCCATCAAATCCGGCACCTGCACGACCATGTCGCCGTAGGTGTCGCCCTCGATGCTGCGCAGATTGGCGTGAATGATGTTGACCGGAATGTGCAAATCGAGGATCATCTTGGCGATCACCGGCTCCAAGGCAAAGCTGCCGTTGTAGACGATGCGCAGGAAGCGTCCCTCGCCCGCGTGGTAGACGACTGGATCCTCGTCCTCGCGGTAAACGAGCTGGCGCGTGGCGTCGGTTTTTGGATGGGTGAAAATATCCAGCACCGGCCCAACCTCGGCAATGCGATGGTCGGCGATGATGGCGACGCGCTTGCAGACGTCCTCGATGACGCGCATTTCGTGGGTGATGATGATGACGGTGATGCCCATCTCGCGGTTGAGCTTGCGCAAAAGCTCGAGAATCGACGCCGTCGTCTGCGGATCGAGGGCCGAGGTGGCCTCGTCGCAGAGCAGAACCTTGGGCTCGGTGGCCAGGGCGCGGGCAATGGCGACGCGCTGCTTCTGGCCGCCGGAGAGCTGCACCGGATAGGCACCGGCGCGCTCAGCCAGGCCGACGATTTCGAGGAGCTCAAGGGCGCGCTTTTTGGCGTCCGCCTTGCTCACGCCTGCAAGCTCCAGCGGAAAGCAGACGTTTTCGAGCGCCGTGCGCTGCATGAGCAAATTGAACTGCTGAAAAATCATGCCCATCTGCTGGCGCGCCTTGCGCAGCTCGGCAGCCGGGAGCGTCCCCAGATCGCGGCCGTCAAAGATGACGCTGCCGCTGGTCGGCTTTTCGAGAAAATTGATGCAGCGCACGAGCGTGCTCTTGCCAGCGCCCGAAAGACCGATGATGCCAAAGATTTCGCCCTTGTGAATGTTGAGGTTGATGTCCTCCAGGGCGACGACCTCGCGCCCCTTGATGCTGAAGGATTTGTGCAGGTCGTTGATTTGAATGATGTTATTGTCGTTTGTCATAGCTTCCCCCCTCAATCGCTATTTAACGCGGCACGCGCGGCGCCAAATCGCGCAAATCATACGGCGTGCCAGGGTAGACAATGTGGTTGAGCCAGTTGGAAAAGAGCAGATTGGCGTGGCCGCGCCAGCGCACAATCGGTGCCAGGTTGGGATCATCGCCCGGGAAATAATTGTGCGGAAATGGCACATTGTCCAAGCCCTTCTTGACGTCGCGCTCGTATTCCTCTGCCAAGGTCAGCGGGTCGTATTCGATGTGACCGGATGAGAAATAGTGGCGCTGGTCGATGGTCGTCGTGAGTAGCGGCCCCGCCTCGTCGCTTTGGGCCAGGACCTTGAGATCCGGGCAGGCGACAATGTCGGCGGCGCGGTTTTCTGTGTGGCGCGAATGTGGGCAATAGAAAACATCGTCAAAGCCGCGGGTAATGTCACGGCTGCGAATCAGCCGGTGGGCAAAAACGCCAAAGAGCTTCTCGTCGAGAATGTGCTTTTGGATGCCGTAGTAATGATAGAGCGCCGCCTGGCTCGCCCAGCAAATGAAAAAGCTCGAGTAGACGTTGGTATTGCAAAACTCGAACACCTCGCAGAGCTCGTCCCAATAATCCACGTCCTCAAAATCCAGCATCTCTACCGGCGCGCCCGTGATGATGAAGCCGTCGTAGCGGCGCTCGCGGACCTCGTTGAAGGGATGGTAGAACTTGAGCAGGTGGTCCTGGGACGTGTTCTTGCTGATGTGGTTCGACGGCATGATCAGATCAATGTCGACCTGCAGCGGCGTGTTGCCGATGAGGCGCAGGAACTGGGTCTCGGTAGCAATTTTCTTGGGCATGAGGTTCAAGAGCCCAATGTGCAGCGGACGAATGTCCTGGGTGCGGGCGCGCTCCTCATGCATGACAGAGATGAATTCCCGGCGCAGCATTTCCGTTGCCGGCAGCGCCTTGGGGATGATAACAGGCATGGGCGCCTCCTTTTACATATTCAATCGATGTCAGTCAGTGACTCACACCTGCGCCAGCGCCTGCTCGACGTCGGCGAGAATGTCGTCGATGTCTTCGATGCCAACGCTGAAACGGATCTGGTTTGGATAAACGCCCGCCTCGATCATGGCTGCATCGTCGAGCTGGCGATGGGTCGTCGAGGCTGGGTGGATCATGTGGCTGCGCAAATCGCCAACGTGGGTGACGAGGGTGATGAGCTTGATGCTGTCGATGACCTTCTGGGCCTCGGCAGCGCCGCCCTTGACGCCAAAGGTGACAACGCCCGAGCAGCCCTTTGGCAGATATTTCTGGGCGAGTTCATAGCTAGGATCGCCCTTGAGGCCTGGATAGCGGACCCATTCCACCTTGTCGTGCTGGGCCAAATATTCGGCGACCTTCTGGGCGTTTTCCGAATGGCGCTGCATGCGCACAGCCAGGGTTTCGCAGCCGAGATTGATCAGGAAGGCGTTGAATGGTGACATGGTCGCGCCCACATCGCGCAAGAGCCCGGCGCGAATCTTGGCAATGTACGCCGCAGGGCCAAAGGCCTCGCTGTAAACCAAGCCGTGGTAATCCACATCCGGCGTCGTCAGCTCCGGATATTTGCCGTTGTTCCAGTCAAAATTGCCGCCGTCGACAATCACACCGCCGAGGGCCACCGCATGGCCGTCGAGGTATTTGGTCGCCGAATGCACGACAATGTTGGCGCCGTGCTTGATTGGCTGGCAGAGGTATGGCGTTGGGAAGGTGTTGTCGACAATCAGTGGCACCTGGGCTTCACGGGCAATGGCTGCCATCTTGTCGAGATCGAGCACGTCCAGCGCCGGATTGCCGAGCATTTCACAATAGATGCAGCGGGTTTCCGGACGGATGTAGGTCTTCATTTCCTCGGCTGGCATCTCCGGATGCACGAAGGTCACCTCGACGCCCATTTTTGGCAGGGTGCTGCCAAAGAGGGTGTGGGTCCCGCCATAGAGATTGGTCATGGCGAGAATGTGCTGGCCCGCCTTGGTGATGTTCATGACCGCGTAGAAAATCGCCGCCTGGCCGGAGGCCGTCGTCAACGCGCCGACACCACCCTCCATGAGGGCAATTTTTTCCTCGAGCCAGCTCAGGGATGGATTGCCCAGACGACTGTACATTGGCGTTGGCACCTCGAGATTGAAGGCCGCTGCCAAATCCGCTGCCTTGTCATATTTGAACGTCGTCGATTGCACAATCGGCATCGTCCGCGCCTCGCCGTTACCTGGAATGTAGCCACCCTGAATGCACTGGGTGGCGATGGCTGTATTCTTGAGTTCGTCGTTATTCATGAAAAGTCCTTCTTTCCTAGAAATTTTTCATATATACAAAAATCACCATTCCCTGGCAGGAAATGGTGCGCGCTTAATCACTTATCTGCCAGACACAGTCTGCTGGATTTGGCACATCACCCCATGGGCTGTTGCCGGACTTCACTGGGCCAGATCCCTCCGTCACTCTTGATAAATGCTATTCTCTTAAATTGAAGTATAGATAATAAACGCCCGCTTGTAAAGGGATAGCCGCAAAAAAAGAAAATAAACCCTCCTTATACCTCCACCGCCAGCCCGCGAAAAATTTCGGGCGGCAAATGGGCGCTCAGCGCGCATCCTCCATTCCTCTCGCGACGACGGCGGGCAGGGTGTGGATGGCGTAGAGGGGCAGGTTGATGAGCCAGTCCTCTTCCTTGTAATCGGTCATCGCCGTGCGGATGGAGACGCGCGGCGCGAACCGTTCGTGGTAGATGCGCAGGCTTTTGGCCTTGAGATTGACCTCGGCCTTGACCTCGATAGGGACGACGGTCTCGCCGGTGTCGACGACAAAATCCACCTCGCAGGAGCCGCGGTCGTTGGTGTAGTAATAGACGCCGAGGCCGGGAAGGGTCGACAGCTCCTGGCAAACGTATTGCTCGGTGAGAGCGCCCTTGAACTCGGCAAAGAGCGCGTCGCCATCGAGAATCGTGCGTGGCTGCAAGCCTGTCATACAGCCCAAGAGACCCACATCCACGAGAAACAGCTTGAAGGCCTTGAGATCCTCGTAGGCCTTGAGTGGCAGGCCGCCACTGTTGACGCGGCTGACCTTGTGCACCAGCCCGCAATCGCACAGCCACATGATCGCCGTCTCGTAATCCTTGGCCCGCGCTCCTTCGCGCACCAAGCCGTAGATGAATTTCTTGTTCTCCTTGGCCAGCTGCGAGGGAATGCTGTTCCAAACCATGCGCAGCTTGGGCACAATGGCCGCTGGCGCGTGCTTGGAAAAATCCTGCTCGTAAGCATCGAGAATGCGCTGCTGCACCTGGCGCACAGCGACGAAATCCCCCGTATCGGCAAAGCGCTGCACCGCCTCGGGCATGCCGCCGACGAAATAATATTCTCGAAGCCGATCAATGAAGCGTTGCTTGAAGCCCGTCATCATGGCAAAATCCTGCTGATCCAACAGCGCCGCATACTGGGCGTCGCCCATCGCCAAGAGATACTCCTTGAAGGACAGCGGCGCCAGGCTGAGAAAATCCACCTTGCCCACGGGAAAGGACGTGCCCTCGTGCAGGGCAATGCCCAACAGCGACCCTGCGCAGACAATGTTATACTCGGGCGCGTCCTCGCAAAAATATTTCAGCGCCGCCAGCGCCCGCGGCACCTCCTGCACCTCGTCAAAAATCAAGAGCGTCTCCTCGGCGGCGATGGGCTGGCCCGCGTAGAGACCGATGCCCTGAATCAACCGCTGGACGTTCAGATCCTCCTGAAAAAGCGCCGCCATATTGGCGTTGGCGTCAAAATTGATATAGACCACGTGCTTATACGCCTCGCGGCCAAAGGCCTTCATGAGCCAGGTTTTACCTACCTGGCGCGCGCCCTCGATGATCAGCGGCTTGCGATAAGCACTCGTCTTCCACTCATAGAGCGCTTCCATGGCTGTTCTGTACATCTCATCGCCTCCATTCTAGGGCCATTATAGCACGCACTCACACTTTTTACGACGAAAAAGTGTGGCGTCTTACATTTTTTACAACGAAAAAATGTAAACGGTAACATTTTTTACAACGAAAGTTTTCCAATACACGCAAAAACGCCGACGGTTTGGCCGTCGGCGTGGGATCAGGCACCTTTGAGGATTTTCATGAATTCCTCGCCGGTGATGGTTTCGCGGTCGTAGAGGTATTGGCTGAGCTCTGCGAGCTTGTCGCGGTGCTCGAGGAGGATCTTGCCGGCCTTTTCGTGCTGGGCCTTGACGAGGGCGACGACTTGCTTGTCGATGTCGGCCTGGGTCTGGGCGGAGCAAGCCAGGGAGGTGTCGCCGCCGAGGTATTGGTTGGTGACGGTTTCCATGGCGACCATGTCAAAATCCTTGCTCATGCCGTAGCGGGTGATCATGGCGCGGGCGAGCTTGGTGGCCTGCTCAATGTCGTTGGCAGCGCCGGTGGAAATGCTGCCGAGCATGACTTCTTCGGCGGCGCGGCCACCGGTGAGGGTGGCGATTTTGTTTTCGAGCTCGACCTTGGTCATGAGGTAGTGGTTGCCTTCCTCAACCTGCATGGTGTAACCGAGGGCGCCGGAGGTGCGAGGGATAATGGTGATTTTCTGCACAGGCGCAGAGTTGGTCTGGAGGGCGGCGACCATGGCGTGGCCGATTTCGTGGGTGGCGACGGCCCATTTTTCCTTGTCGGTGAGGATGGCGTTTTTCTTTTGGTAACCGGCGATGACGACCTCGATGCTTTCCTCGAGGTCTGCCTCGCTGGCGGCGGCGCGGCCGTCACGCACGGCGCGCAGGGCTGCCTCGTTGACAATGTTGGCGAGCTCGGCGCCGCTGGCACCCGAGGCCATGCGGGCTATTTTGTTGAAATCAATGTCGCCGGTGGTTTTAACTTTTTTGGCGTGGACCTTGAGAATTTCCTCGCGACCCTTGAGGTCCGGCAGCTCGACGGGCACGCGGCGGTCGAATCGGCCCGGACGGGTCAGCGCCGGGTCGAGGGATTCGGGACGGTTGGTTGCAGCGAGGATGATGACGCCGTTGTTGCCCTCAAAGCCGTCCATTTCCGTCAGGAGCTGGTTGAGGGTTTGCTCGCGCTCGTCGTTGCCGGCAAATTGGCCGTCGCGCTTTTTGCCGATGGCGTCGATTTCATCGATGAAGACGATGCACGGCGCCTTGTCCTTGGCCTGCTTGAAGAGGTCGCGCACCTTGGAGGCACCCATGCCGACGAACATTTCGACAAATTCCGAGCCGCTCATCGAGAAAAATGGCACGTTGGCCTCCCCGGCGACGGCCTTGGCGAGCATGGTTTTGCCCGTCCCGGGAGGGCCGACGAGGAGGACACCCTTTGGCATTTGTGCGCCGATGCTCTTGAATTTGTCGGGGTTGTGGAGGTAGTCAACGATTTCCGTGAGGTTTTCCTTGGCCTCGTCCTCACCGGCGACGTCCTTGAAGCGGATGCCCTCAGAGGATTTGACGTAGATTTTGGCGTTGGATTTGCCCATGCCAAACATCATCGAGTTACCGCCCGCCTTGTTCATGAGCTTTTTGCTCATCCATTGGCCCAAGGCAATGAAAATGAGAATCGGCAGCACCCAGCTCAGAATGACGCTGGCGACAGGGTTCATCTGCTCGACGATTTTGCTCGAAAATTTCGCACCGGAATCGTAGAGACGCATGGTGAGGTTGGGGTCGTCCATGCGGCCGGTTTTGTAGAATTTCGTCTCGTCCTTGTTGGAGAAAAGAATCTCGTTGTCTTCGATTTCGACCTTGCCGATTTTCTGGTCGTCGGTCATTTGGATGAAGGTGCCGTAGTCGACCTCCTTGACCTCGCGCTCGGAGAGATAGGGCATGGCAAAGAAATTGATGACCATGAGCACGAGGAGGGCGATGGTGTAGTAGAACATCATCGGTTTTTTTGGCTGCTTGACCTCGTTCATGGGCGCTCCTCCTCCTTTTCATCCTCTGTCATCTGGTCGTCCATGGCCGAGAGCACCGCCAAGAGGGCGTGGGTCACTGCCAGCGACGCAAAATCCACGGCGAATTCTGCAAAGAGGGCGGAAAGCTCGGCCTTGCTGTTGTTTTTGCAAGGGTCGTCGGCAGATTGCTTGCGCAGGGAATCCATGATCATCTGAGCGCGATCACAGTAATCGATCTGCGCCCGCGAGAGCTCCTCGGCAGGCACAAGCCGCGTGGCAATGAGCTGGCTCTTGAGCTGCTCACCAGCGAGGGTGCAATCGTGGGCCAATCGCGCGCGCTCGCGGCGCACAGCGTCGTGGTCCAAATCGCGGAAGGCGTCGATCTCGCCGTAGAGATCGTGGTAAATTTGCGCCAGCTCGGCGAGCTTGGCGTCAAAAAGACCGCTTGTATTGTTCATGAGCAATGGCTCCTTTCTATTGATAAGCTTCTCTAGCATAGTTATAGCACCCGCGCCGATTTTTTGCCACGCGCAAAAAAGGACGACTGTCCTGATACTTTCGCCAGTCTGTCAAAATTTCTGACACGCACCCAAAAATGACAAAAACCAGCGACGGCAGTCACTGGTTTAATCGTTACAAGGGGTGTGTTTTGGCAGCATCTGGCCGCTGACGAGCCGCCAGAGCTGGTCAGCGAGGGCGTCGAGGTCGGCATTGGGGCGCTGGCAGCTCTCGATGAGGAGCCCGGCGATGCCCCAGGAATAGAAGGTCAGGGTCGTGCCCAGATCATCGACGGAAAATTCGCCCAGGACGGGGCTTTGGCGCATGACCATCATCAGATAGCTGCGCACAGCGCCAAGAAAGAGCCGCTCGATGTCCTCGCGGCGGCGCGAGTGCATGAGCTTATCAAGGAGGCTTGCCTGGGCCGTGACCTCGCCCACAAGGATGCGCATCGCCGCCTGAGGCGATTGGTCGAGGGTTTTGTCGAGGAGGGCGCGGGTGAACTGCGCCACCATCCACTCGAGAACCTCGGGCAGGTCGCGAAAATGATAATAGAAGGTCTGGCGCGTGATGCCACATTCCTCGACCAAATCCTTGACGGTGATTTTGTCGACGGGCTTGTGATCGGCGAGGGCCAGATAGGCTTCGGCTATGCGTTTTTTGGTAATGCCGGGCATGCGTCATCCCTCCTGTCGGCTGTGATTGTTCTATGATAGCATATCTCTGTGGCCAGGCACAAGCCGCGCCGCGACGCACAGCGGAAAATTCCTGCCGCGCGAAAATATTGCGCCAACGGCCGGTGCCTGCAAAAAAATTCCTGTAATCGACTCGTAAATAGTTGCTGCAAATCGGACAATCGGTGGTATAATAAGAACCGTAAAAAGAGATTTATATAGAGAAAGGATGATTGCTTTCCATGTTAGCTGATAAAGAAAAGCATCTGCAAGCCCTGCAGGCCATTTTTGGTCCGGAGCATGTACTGCATGAACCGATGGATTGCTTCGGCTACAGCTACGACGCCTCCCCAGAGGAGCTGGACGTCGCTGAAACGCCGGATTTTGTTTGCAAGGCCCACACCGCGCAGCAAGTCTCTGCGCTCATGAAATATGCCAACGCCCACAAGATTCCTGTCATTTCCCGCGGTCGCGGTAGCGGTCGCACCGGCGGCACGATTCCTGTGCAAGGTGGGATTGTGCTGAGCTTGGATGAAATGAACAAGTTTGTCGAGCTCGACGAAAAGAACCTGACCCTGCGCGTGCAACCGGGCGTGCTCACCAAGGACATCCACGATTTTTGCGCCGAGCACGGCCTCTACTATCCACCACAGCCTTCTTCTTATAAATATTCGACCATCGGCGGCAACATCGCCGAAAACGCCGGCGGCATTCGCGCCGTCAAGTACGGCGTGACGAGCCGCTATGTCATGGGCCTTGAGGTGGTACTGGCCAACGGCGACATCATCCACACCGGCGGCAAGCTCATCAAAAACGTCACCGGCTACAATATGACCCAGCTCTTCGTCGGCTCTGAAGGCACCCTCGGTGTCATCACCGAGGCGACCCTCCAGCTCATTGGCCAGCCAAAATACGTCAAGAGCGCCATGGCCACCTTCCGCAGCGTCGAGGACGCCTGCACGGCCGTCTCCCACTGCCTGCACAGCGGCGTCACGCCAACGGCTGCCGAGCTCATGGACAAGCGCAGCTGCGAAGCCACGGCCAAGTTCAACGATTTTCCAATCGCGCCGGAGGTTGGCGCCATGCTCATTTTTGACCTGGACGGCAACAGCCCGGAAATCTGCATGAGCGACATGAAAATCCTCGAGGAAACCTGCAAGAAAGACGGCTGCCTCGACTTTACCCTGGCCGCTGACGACGCCGAGCGCGAGCATCTCTGGACCTTGCGCAACAAGCTCAGCACCGCCCTCAAAAGCCTGGCCCCTGACCGCATCGGCGAGGACATCACCGTGCCTCGCGCGTCGCTTCCTGAGGTCTGCAACCGCATCATGGCAATTGCCGACCGCTATGGCTTTGACGTCTCGATTTTTGGCCACGCTGGCGACGGCAATCTGCATCCATCGCTCCTGTGCGATATGTCCCAGCCGGGCGTGCCGGAAAAGGTCCACGACTGTGTCGGCGAAATCTTCCAGGCAGCCGTCGATTGCGGCGGTAAGCTCAGTGGCGAGCACGGCATCGGCATCTCCAAGCAGCCATACATTGACATCGCTCTGGAAAAAGAAGAAATTGACACCTCTCTTTTGATCAAAAAGGCGCTTGATCCAAATAATATCCTCAATCCCGGGAAAATCTTTAACCGGTGAGCACCATGGATAATCAACATTACGACAAACTCAAAGCCATCGTGGACAAATGTGACCGCTGCGGCGCCTGCACGACGGTCTGCCCACTGTACAAGGTCAATAGCATCGACCGCGCCACAAGTCGTGGCAAAATCGCGATTGTGCGTGCCTTCTTGGAGGGAAAATTGGACGGTGGCGAAAAAGCATTGCGCGAAGCCCTGGATTACTGCCTGCTCTGCAAGGCCTGCACCGAGGTTTGCCCCGGCAAGGTCATGACCGACCAGGCGATGATCGAAATCCGCCAGTGGCTGCGCGAGGAACACGGTCTGCCTGCCAAGTATCGCGTCATCGGTAACCTCATGGCCAGCCGCCCACTGAAAAACGTGGGCCGTCCAGCCATCGGCGTTGCCCAAGCCCTCAAGTTCCCACGCCTGACCCGCGGGCTTCTGCCATTCAACCATGAGGGGCCAACGATTCTCGACCACTGCGGCCCGGCGACCCTGAAAAATCTCAAGAACGCCAAAAGTCGCGCCACCGTCGATCTCAGCCACGTCCATCGCGTTGCCTATTTCCGCGGCTGCGCCATGAAGATGTTCTTCCCAAAGGCCAGCCAGGCCACCGTTGAGCTCATCAAAAAAACCGGCCGCCAGGTCGACACGCCAGCCGTCAATTGCTGTGGCCTGCCTCAGCAATCCCACGGCATGGTGCCACTGGCCAAGAAAATGGCCAAGGAAAACATCGAGGCCCTCAAGGATTACGACCTCATCATCACCGACTGCGGCAGCTGCGGCTCAATGCTCAAGGAATACGCCGAGCTCTTTGACGACGACTTCACCATGCGCAGCAAGGCCCGCGCCTTTAGCCAGAAAATCATGGGCCTCACTGAGTACCTCTACGCCGTCGGCTACGAGCCAACGCCACACAAGGAGCTCAAGGTCACCTATCATGCCTCCTGCCACCTCAACCGTGCCCAGGGCATCAACAAGGAACCGGAAGCCCTCCTGGAAAAAGCCGTCACCTACCTGCCAGCCGAGCACAGCACCATGTGCTGCGGCGGCGCCGGCACCTTCCAAATCGACTTCCCAGACACCTCCGGCAAGGTCCTTGACTACAAATACAAGGATTTCAAAGCCACCGGCGCCGACATCGTCGTCGCCGAATGCCCAAGCTGCCTCATGCAGCTCGGCAAAATGGAACGCTACAAGGACCTCAAGGTCCTCCACATCAGCCAAGTGCTATAAACCAAGCGAGCCGCTACGTGATTGTAGCGGCTCGCTTTTGTTTTAGATGGCCATTTCTGTGCGGCTGAGGCGTTGGTTAAACTTCTCTGCGTTTTCTAAATATTGATTGCTTGTGATTTTACCTCTATACTTAGCATAAAGACGATATCTCCCATTCACAAACAAGCATTTCTCATCTTCCTAGCTTGGAGGTGCCAACATTGAATTTTGATCAACTACGCCAGCTCATTCTCGTGCAATACTTTGGCTCCATCAACAAAGCCAGCGAATACGCCCATATGTCCCAACAGGCGCTCAATAAATCCATGAAAAAACTTGAAGCTGAGCTTAATATTCCCTTATTTGACTACACCCCGAAGGGTGTCTCACTGACCAGCAAAGGTGTTATTTTTTCCAACGCTTGCGAAGAAGCGCTCTCCATCATGGATAACACCATTGAGCAATTGCAAGCATCAGCAACCGACGCTTCTGCCAAATCTCAAAAAATAGAATGCCTCGATATTCTGTTTTCTCCAGCCATTGGTCAAACATTCATTTCCAACGTGACAAAAATCTTTGCACAAACCCATCCACAAGTGCAACTGACGTTGATCGAAGGCGAAACAGATGAAATCTCTGACATGATCTTGAAGGAGAAGCAATCGGGGATTGGCATCATCGCCTCCTACAAAGCACCTGAAAATGTCGGAAAGGGATTCAAGCGCATTCCCATCATTGATGACAAGCTCTATGCCATTGTTCCCAAGCGCCATGTTCTTGCAAGGCAAAAAAGTGTATCAATCCGCACCATCCTCAAGTATCCTATTGCCATCTACCAAACCAACTACAACATTGCCAATCCGATGTGTAGCCTTCTGGAAGAATATGGTAATCCCCACTATCGCATAAAAACCAATAATATACAAATGTATCGTAATGCGGTGACTCTCCAGAATTGTATTGCATTCATCAACAAAGCCGCCATTAAACGTCATGCCGTATTTCAAGATACGCTAGATAGCATCGTTTTTCTTCCAGTGACTAATATTCCAAATATCCTTATCCTCGCAATCACCTCAGATAGCTACTACGAGGCTCATAAAAACATCATCAAGGATTTTCTATCCACCTACCACTTTCTCTATTAAAAATTGCCATGACAGGAGAAATCTCTCATCTCCTCGTCATGGCTATTTTTATTTGACACCCCACACGTAGCCATAATAGCGCAAAGCATCCGCGGCCTTCTCGCCATAAGCTTCTGCACACTCCGTTATCGTTTGCTCCAGATCTTTTCGAGAAAAAATTGATGTGCATCCTGCTATCTCCATAATCGCAGAGATATAGTCAGAATCAATGATTTCCCTGCAATGATGGACGTGTTGTTTCTTTATACTATCTGGCGTAATCTGATTATTGTACCAATAAGTCTTGGAATACACCGGCGCAACAATCTTACCTTCGCGAATAAGCTGCACCTGTTTATGATATACCCATTCCTTTCGCGCATTCGTCGCCTGCTTGATACGCCCTGATGGCTCGATATAAGTCAGCGTATACCATGTTTTATGTAGGACATCTTTTGGAATGATGTCCTCCTCGAAATTTTTCCATTCTTCTTGGAACCACTTACTAAATTCTTCATACGTTGCTCGTGAAAGCGCTTTGCGCCGAAATGCAAAGCGCGCCATCGCTTCGACAACAGCTAAGATTTCACTCGAAAATGTGGCATCAACCTTTTTTACCCATTGCCAAATGAGATCTGCGGCCTCGTCATTTCCATCCTGATGAGAAAAATTATTAAAGATCTCAAAGAATTCTTCTGGATACGCTCTTTGCAGTTGTTTCGCCAACTGTATTTTTACCTCATAAGCGATCCTTTCTTTCTCACCCATCGGCACGGGACAAATTTCCAAGCAAGAGGATACCGGCATTGCAAAAATGTCATCGTTCTCGGTGGCATCGATGATCTTATCTTCTTTGCTACTGATAATATATCTTCTTGTGCCATTTTCAACATAAACTGTTCCATACATCGTAAATTCCGTATCAAGATAACCCTCATCGGCCATTTGACGAAATTCCTCTGCCACCTGAACATCGCGGAAGAGATTCATTGCATTTTTTACTGTCATAACCTTTCACCTCTTCACATGCGCGAACTTCGCAATATCAGCTGAATATTCAACCGTTGCCTCAAGACCACGATACGTTCTCCTTGCGACCACTGTTGGCAGCTCAAGAAAATCTGTGAATACCTCGCTTGTAAACATTTCTTCTGTAAGCCCCTGTTGATAGACCAAACCATTTTTCATTAGCAGCGTCTTTGCGAACACATCCATCATGATTTCTTCGGTGTAATGCGTCACATAAATAATTGTGAGATTGCTATTACTTGCCAGCCCTCTGAGCGTATTCAGCAGATACTCGCGCGCGCAAATATCTAACCCTGTACATGGCTCATCCAAAAGCAATATTTCTGGACGACCAATGAGTGCCCGGGCAATTAGGACATTTTCACGTTCACCACGGCTCAGCAAATGAAACGGTTGATAGATCTTATCACCGATATGAAAAGCCTTTAACAATTGCTTGGCTCTCATCAATACCTCATCGTGGTGATAGGCATTGTCGCGTCCCAGCGAGCCATTGCATCCAGACAGCACAATGTCTAGCGCAGATTCTTTCGTATATTTCTGATCAAAAAAAGAACTACTCACCCAACCTATTTTTCTCCTCAGCAAAAGAATATTTTCTGGCGTGTAGCGTTCGCCCAAAATTGTAAAAGTTCCTGATGAGGCTTGCCTATAGCCTGCCAAAATACTCAGTAGCGTTGTCTTTCCGCAGCCATTCATCCCAAAAACAATCCAATTCTCGCCTGGTCGCACCTTCCAGTCAATATCCTTGAGCAAATATTTTGTACCAGCTTTTAATGACAACTTATTGGTTTCTATGATATTACGCATCTCGCTCACCCTACTTCTTTTACTAATACCAGATTAAAGGTCATCATCTGTTAGATGTAAACATTCACTCGTCTTATTGAGATCCAACTTGATTGGTACAGTAAACCCGTCTGCTCCAATAATGCTAATATTTATTGCCACCCATTCCATAATCTCTGATACACGCGCAATCGACATCTGGCGAGTCGTTTCAGAATAATCCATATCCTGGTAGCAATTATAATCAAGCTCATCAACATAGTATTTCGCGCAACGATATATTTCCGGTTCTACACCAAACTCTATCCGACCACAGGATTCACAATAAAGTTCTGTGCGGCCATCCACAATCTCATTGAAAACAACACTTTTTACACGCAAGTGTCCGCCACAGTATTTACACACACACCGCTCACTACGTTTTTGAAGCGAAAAAGTTCTTTCGTTATTTTGAACGTCCATAATAAATCCTCCCTATAAAAAATGGCAGATGACTCCTGTTATAAGGAAGGCATCTGCCTAAAGAGCAACCATCAGCCAAAAATCAAATTGCCAAATGGCAGCCCAACAGCCACACAAACAATGAACATGATTACCAGTGTGATAAAAATGGGCTTATACATAGCCGACGCCTTAATCCACGTAGTATTCCCAAAGACAAAGGCAGCTGGCGCTGAGGCCGCTGGAGTCATATAAGCCAACTGATAGCAAAATAGCATACACATAACCAGTGGCAGTAGAGGAATATCCATACTTGCACAAATCGGTGTGCAGATATTGATAAAAATGACTAAAATGACAGAGTTATTGGCAAAGTTGGTTATAATCGTCCCCAGCAACAAAATGATCACAGCAAAAGCCAAAAAGGATTTGCCGATGAATAACGGCGTAAGCGTTTCAACCAACCAGGCGCTAACACCTGTTGCATCACTTGTCAAAATTGATGAAAACGGAAGAATGATAGCAAATAAATAGATCATACTCCAGTCAACACTTTTTATCGATTCTTGATAATGCATGAATGATTGCCCATCAACCTGGATCACCAACCCTAGCACGATCAACAATAATACAACACCTATAATTCCCCATCCTCCCATCAAATTTGCAATTGCTGTGTCAGGAAGAAGCAGCTTGAGAATATCTACACTCATGAGGAGGGTGATCATTAGAAATGTAAAGAAAATTGCCAATTTCTGTGTCTTATTCAAAATAAGATCTTTCTTATCAATAAAATCAATATTGATATCTTTTAATCTTGAGAGATCCAATCGGAAAAGGTACCACATAATCAGATAATAGACAAAAATCAATAGAGCGCTCATTGGAATCGTAAATAATACATAGGATACAAACGGAATGGACATATGCGCAGCAGATTCAACAGCACCAATAACGATTAATGCGGTTAGATGGTAAGGCAATGCCGTTAAGCCAGCTGTCATAGATGCAAATACAATGCCGAACACCATCAAAGAAGGATACTTATCATATTTCTTAAAACCAAACTCGTCACAAACTGTATAGAGAATTCGCCAGAAGAAAATAACACTGGCAAAAGCGTTAATGAGCATACCGCCTAAGTAGGCCCCGAATAGCAATGCCAATGTAAACATCCAAGGTCTACCTTCAATCGCTTTGCGACTAATGATCCAGCTTGATAGAAATTTGACCAATCCCGCTTTATCGAGAGCACCCGTGAAAACCATGATGAGGATCATGAAAACGACGGTCTCATTTCCGAAAGAAATTGCCGCGAATTCACTCATTGAATACGCGCCAGAAAAAACAATCGCCAACATCCCCAAGAAGCTCGGCCATAGCAAACTCGTCGTTGTCCAAGCATAAATAAGTCCAAGGAATACCCCAATCATTCGCATACCAAATGAAGTAATTGAACCAAACGGTGGTAAATAACCAAATCCAAACATTAAAACAACAGTAATAAAAACGTGTAAGTAGAATAATTTTGATTTTTTTGTAGCTTGTTGAGACATTACTGTCACACCCCAATCTCCATTACATCTTTGTGGCCTCCTGCAAACAAAATTTTGTCTTGCCGCACCAGCTATCAATAGCGCGGCAAGACATTCATAGCGATTAATATTCTTCTGTCAAAATCTGATAAACCGGCGCCCCCTCACACTGAGCAGGCATACGTACACCAGCAACGACAGCAACTGTCGGAACAAAATCCACTTGTCGAATCACGCGCTCTGTTTCAAAATCTTCTTTGATACCTGTACCTGCTGCAATAAAGATCGGTGATACTGAGGTGTCCTTTTCACCATAAGTCGTTGAAAGAGAGTCGCCATGGTCAAAGTTATACCCTTCTGCTAGCCAATAGCAAATATCACCGCAATCAGGTCCGCCATATCCTAAAAGAACAGCATCTTTATTTCTCAGCGCAACAGAGATCACGCGTTTACCCGTTTTCTTATCTCTATAGCCATAAAGATCTGTCATGATTTGCTCTTCCAACTCATACTGATCTTCTGGATCCACGATCCCATCGATCACCGTGCCATCAGGTAATTTATGTTGATTCCGCCCCTTGATATTCAAATGAATATTGCAAGAACGATTTGCGACAGCAGTAGTCTTCGTCCAATCAATTTCTGGAATTGGATTTCCCTGCGCATCTTCCTTAAGATAGGTATAGCCTAATTCATGCATGACCCCATAATTTAAGCCACCAGGATCACCAATGAGTTGAAGATCATGTTTGGTTGCAACCTGTCCATGATCAGAAAAAATAAAGACCGTCCAACCGTCATCCAACAGATCAAGGAACTTGCCAATATAATAATCTGCCTGCTTGTAGAGATTTTCCATCCAACGTTCAGCAATCGCAACAGGATTGCGATTCCAAGGTTTATCCGCCATGTGCTTAATAAACATGTGCTCTTCTAGATCAATAGCATGATAATGAGAGAAAACGACATCAATGTCTTCGCTTTCGATCATGTAATGGATGGCTTCAGCCTGCCAATCTGTATTGCCGTACCAGGAATCCAGCATACAGTCTGTAATGAGTGTATCACTCTGACAGCCAACGTCAGAAGTCGGCGTCGGATAACCGACATTTTCACAAATATCTTTATAAATGTGTTTTGGATGATACACTGTGTCATTGTCAATATCCATGGCAGGGGAAATATACATTGAAAGCTTGCTGCCATCTTCTGCGAGTTCCAACACCTTGAGATTACGAATCACACGGAACTTCTTGTCCGAAACAATGGCCTCGTCCTGAATGGCACGCTTCATGACCATTGGCTCCAAAATAGCAATCGGATCAAGATCTTTTTTTGTCTTATAGATGGCAACCTTGTTATATTTGCCATCGTTCCCCTTAAGAATTAAGGATGGACGACGAATCAATCCACCTGAAAATACCACAGTAAATTCCTTTGCGTCTTCTGGCGCATTGGTCCAACCGTAGGCATCTTTGATTGGTGAGAGCGCCAAATCCAGTGCATTTTCGGTAGCGGCAGAAGTCCCCTGTTCAAACTTCGTAATGATATGCGAATGACCTTCCTCCGATTTGAGGGACGACACTTTTTCAATCAAAGACTTCTCCTTGACTTCTTCCAGCTCTAGCCCAGTGATAACACACGCAGCATTGGCTTCAGATGCAGCTTTGCGTCTAAAAGTGACTTCTGGCTGATCCACATTTGCAGAGAGCAAATACTCTCCTTCGATCTGTGCGACAGACATACCAACACTTCCTGGAGAGGTCCCATCTACAACATAGAGATTCTCACTATCAGAGCTTGGCGGCCAGGCACTACCAGGCCAATGCCAAACGAGCGTCTTCAGTCCAGCTTCAGCAGTGACATTCCAGAGCTGCTCTGCCTTACAAAACCGTGAATCAAAGTTATATGAGATTTTGTCAATATCGCCACCAATACGGCAGAAATCTGTGATCCCGTGAACGTTGGCATAGCAACCTGTTGCCAACGTTGTCCACATCGGTGGTGTTACAGTTGGATGGCCGCCCAGCATAACCAAATCATGTCTTGCAGCACCTCTCTTAATAAATTCAGCAGTATTAGGCATCTTTCCTTCATCAACGTATTTTCTTGTCAGGCGTGGGTCCATCCCATCAAGACCAAGTAACAAGATCTTTTGATTCAGCGGCTTTCTGTTTGTCATGGTAATCTCTCCTCATCTCTTGTTTGATTGTCGTATAATTATTGTCAAATTACTTTGTTACCTTACATTTGCAATTATATATCCATAATTCAAGCTTATCTATCAGATAAGCGATGAACGACACGTTAGTTTCAACCGCAGGTTGCAGGATTTGTTACCAACGCCCCACCTTCCCAGCAAACAACCAGTTCTGGGCTTCGTCTCAGTTATTCAAGTGCATTAAAAAAGGCGACGAGCACGAAAATGCTCGTCGCCTTTTTTGCGATCGGAGAATATATTACACTGCTTTCCCTGCTCTGTGTAGGGTTGGGTCGGCGGCGAGGCCCATGGTGTGGCGGAGGGCGTTGCCGACGCGTTTATAGAGGACGTAGGTGAGGATAGATGTGACGCCGTGCTTGAAGAGGTTGAATGGGAGCACGGCGAAGATCATCAGCGACAGGGTGTCGTTGACCCATGGGTTGACGGCGTGGCCCATGCCGATGATGGTTTCCAGTGGCAGACCGTAGAGGCTCGAGTACATTGGCAGCATGATGTAGGCGTTGAGAAAGACGTAGACGATGCTGACGATGATGGTAGAAATCGACAGGGCTGCGATGGCGCCGCCCTTGGTGTGCTTGCGGCGATAGATGAGGGACGCCGTGAGGATGAAGCACATGCTGCCGATGAGGTTTGAGAGGTCGCCGACGAAGGCGGTCTGGGTGCCCTGGAAAATGAGCTTGAGGACGATTTTTACAAAGACGACGGCGCAACCGGCCACCGGTCCCATAAAGAAGCCGGCAAAGAGGGCCGGCAATTCGGCAATGTCAAATTCGTAAAAGCCCGGCACAAAGGGCAGTGGAAAACGAAAGAGCATGAGCACACAGGAGAGCGCTCCGAGGACGCCAATGAAGGCCACTTTTTTTGCAGTTCGATTTTGATTGTTCATGTTGAACCCCTTTCCCGCTGGGGCAAAAAAATAGCCCCTGGCGATGCACACAATCCCAGGGACTATTATCTTCTCACATCCAGACTCTACTGTCGGTACCGGAATCTCACCGGTTCGTGCCAAATGGCTCGCGGACTATACCGCCGGTGGGGAATTTCACCCCGCCCCGAAGATTAAAACGTATTTTATTAAGGTTAGTGTACGCTAAAGAGCGCCCACTGTCAAGTCTTTGCGAAGGCTTAAGCGTTGGCTTCTGCAGCAGCCATTTTTTCTTTGAAGGCGCGGCCGACGGCGTTCTGTTCCTTCATGCAAGCGATGAATTTTTCGGTGGTGATGGATTGGTCACGGAATTTCCATTCGGCACCGTCCATGGATTTGTGGGCCATGGCTTCAAATTCGCTTTCGTCGATGCCGAGGTCGTCGAAGCAAACAGGCAGCCCGAGCTCGTAGTTGAAGCGCATGATGCGGTCACGCAACGCGGTCTGCTTGTCGTAGGTGAGGAGGCAGAGCACGCCCAAGGAGACGATGACGCCGTGGCGATGGTCGGCACCCTTTTTGGTGACGGCAGCGCCGTAGTAGACGCAGTGGGCCAGGGAAGAATTGTAATAGTACTCTGGCATGTGGGTGACCATGTTGGAGACGATCCCGGTGGAGATAATGATGTCGAGGATGACCTGTTCCAGGGCCTTGGTATCTTTGTTGGCCTTGCTGGATTCGAGGGCTTCCTTGCCGTAGGTCAAAAGTGGCTCGGTGCAAATCTTGCTGAGCTGAACGCCCATCAATGGCGTGTGGGAGAGATCGGCGCCGCGGCTAGAGAAGACGGCCTCGCATTCCTTGGAGAGGGCGTCGCCAATGCCGGCCCAGAGCATTTCTTCTGGGGATTCGGCAATGATTTTGGTATTGATAAAGGTGTGTTCAACGAGCTTTGGATAGTAGTAGTCGACGGAGCCGTCTTCGTTGTACATGACACCGATGGCTGTGACAGAGGCACAGTTGCTGGCGACGGTTGGGAAGAGGAAGAATGGCTTGTCGAGCTGGTCAGCGACGTATTTGGTGGTGTCGCAGGCGCGGCCACCGCCAACGCCGAAGATGATGTCTGCATTCTGCACAGTTGGGTTGGCCTTGAGGGCATCGCCGTTGGCATAGGTGGAGTTGCCACCGTACCAAATAAAGTCGGTAATTTCAAGATCTGAGCCCTTGATCCCTTCTAAGAGCGCATCCTTGGCCTTGGCCATGGCGGTTTTCCCGCCGATGACGACGGCCTTCTTGCCATAATAACGGGCGAAATATGGGATCTGTTCGTAACAATCTGGGCCGATTGTATATTGTGGTAGGGCAACACTATAACTCATTGTCGTTCATACTCCTTTTTCAGCTTTGTTATATATCACAGGTCTCCCTGTTGATTTCTATTATATTATACAGCGCGAACCTGACCGTGACAATCACTTTGATTCTAAAATAAATTTATCGACATTTTTGTTATCAGTCAATTAAGAAAAAAGGCGCATCCTCCACGGAGAATGCGTCCATTATTGATGTGAAGATGAGGATTATTCAGCGGTTGTCCCATCGCTGGCCGCTGCCTGCTGAGCGTCGGTTGCGGATTGCTGCTCCTGAGCTGCCTGCTGTTGGGCAGCTTCTTCAGCGGCCGCTTCGTCAGCGAGGCGATCCTGCGCCTTTTGCTCCTTGGTCGCCAGGACCTGATAGAGGTTGTCGGCGATGAGCTTGGCAAATTGCTGCGCCCCTTCCTCGTTTGGATGGGTGTTGTCACTATAGAGAAATTCTGGATGCTGGGAAATGAAGCTGTTCCAATCGATGAGATAGAAGTTGTCCTTCTTGCTCTTGTCGGCGTAATTTTTCAGCATTGTGTTGACGCTGTCCTGCCATTCACGCGGTACCTTGGTATTCATGAGGAAGACCTTGCGATCGCCGAGCTTTTGCATGAGGGCATCGAGCTGATCTTCGGTGAAGGTGCCATTGGAGCCGAGGACGATGACGACAATGTCGTTCATATTGCCACTGTTGATGAGGCTGTCGATGACGTCGCCGCTCTGGATGAGCTGACGGCCGACCTTGCCATCAATATAGGATTGCGGGAAGACCTCTGTGAGCGGTGCGGCAGCGCCGAGAAGAATCGAGTCTCCTACAAAGGTGACCTTGAGATCACGACAAAAGAGCATGACCGAACGGTCGAGGTACGGAATATCCTGGACATCGGCTTGCTCGTTGCGCGCCTGGAGGGCCTTTTGCTTTTCGAGCAGCTTTTGGTTGGCGGCGATTTGTGCCTGCATGTCATTGACGGTTTGATTGTCGCCCGAGGTGGCGCGAGCAAAGCCGAAGCCACTGGAAACGGCCAAGGCAACGATGAGCACCAAGCCCGCAAAGGCAAATTTGTTGGTGGCAACGGCGCCAATCGCCTGGGCCAGGCGTTCCCTGGTTGGCCACTGCCCCTTGACAAGGCGACTCACAAAGGCCTTCTCAACAACGAGGTAGGTCACCACCGAGAGTATCAGGAGAATCAGCCACTGGAT
Source organism: Peptococcaceae bacterium (assembly GCA_030524315.1). Taxonomy (GTDB): domain Bacteria; phylum Bacillota; class Peptococcia; order Peptococcales; family Peptococcaceae; genus UMGS1590. Next base: position 16,793 of record JAUNGU010000011.1, on the reverse strand, counting down.
CCATTTGTTGGCAGCCAGGAAGCTGTTCATATTGCCCATGGTCAGCACCGGATAATACCAGAGATAGGCGCTAAAAGTGCATTTGCCCAAAAAGACGAGGACGTTGAGGCTCAAAATGCGCGAGATGAGCCCGCCCGGGATGGTCAGCGCCGCCACGGTGATGGTGGCCACCACTGCTGCCAGGAACATGCCACCGTGATAGGTGAAAGTGGCCTGATCCTGAAGGCGCAGCGCAAAGAACACCAATAGCGCCAGCCCGCCAATGCTTACCAAATCCGCTAAGACGCGCAGGCCGCGGCCGTGACGCTCGGCAATGACCGCCGGCCGCCAAATGGCCGCCAGCGCCCCACCCAAGGCAAAAGCATAGAGGCGGGTGTCGGTGCCGTAGTAGACGCGGGATGGGTCCCCGTCGCCACCAAAGAGCAGCGCCATATCCACCGCGCTGGCAATCGCCAAGACGAGCTGCACGCCGCAGATGACGAATGGTCCCTTGCCAATTTTGCGAAGGAGCATAATGAGCAGCGGCCACACAACACAAATCTGCATGAGCACCGCCACATACCAGAGATGGGTAAAGGCAGACGGATGCACATACTGCTCAAAGTAGGAATAACCGAGGTTGATCTGCCACCAGTTGTTGTAAAACAGCACACTAGAAAGAAGTGCCCCACGGATATTGTACAAGAGATCGCTGAAGAAAATGTTGATCACAGACACCGCCGCCAAAAAGACAATGACCAGCGGAATCCCCAAGCGCAGCACGCGCTTGATCAAATAAGCCAGGTAGGTGCGTGGCAGGTCCTTAAATTCCCATTTCATCAAACTCCTAACCAGCAAAAATCCTGAAATCACAAGAAAAATATCCACGCCGATAAAACCGCCTGCCAATCGGTGCGGCGCGTAGTGATATGTTAGGATTCCCAGCATTGCAAACAGTCTGAGACTATCCAAGGCGGGGAAATAGGATTTACGTGAAGTTTCTTTTTTCACAATATCCCCTCTTTAACGCTTTCGTGTCGGTTGTTGTGTAACAAGTTACTGTGCGGCATTGGCACTGTCATCGGTTGTAGCCGCAGCACTGCCCTCGTCCTTGATGTCGCCGGTTTCTTCATATTCCTTTTGCCAAGCCTGATGCTGCTCATAGCTATCGGTATAGAAAACCTCACCGGTTTTGATATTGGCATAGAAATAAAGATAGTTGCTGGCTTCTGGCTCGAGGGCCGCTTGAATAGCTTCTTCACCAGGGTTGTTCATTGGTCCCGGTGGCAGGCCTGCATTTTTGTAAAGATTGTAAGGCGAGTCGACCTCGAGGTCTTCGTAGGTCACCACTTCCTTGTGGGTGTTGAGGGCATAGAGCACGCTGATATCCGATTGGATTGGCATGTTCTGGGCCAGACGGTTGTAGAAGACGCCAGCAATGAGCTTGCGGTCTTCGCCGGTGCCACCTTCCTTTTCAACCAAAGAGGCGATGCTCATAATATCCTGGAGGCTGTAGCTTGAGCTGTCTATTTGGCTCTGATACTTGTCGACGACGGTTTGCATTTTGTCAAGCATCTGACGCACGAGGCCTTCCAGCCCTTCCTCTTCGTTGAAATCATAGGTGGCTGGGAAGAGATAGCCTTCCAGCACATAGCGCACGCCCTCAGCATTGTAGGAGGTTTCGAGGAATGGATAGTCTTGGACGAGGGTCCCTAAGAAATCGCGGTCGGTCATGAGGTTCAAGAAATCCTCCTTGCTAAAGGAGGTGCTATCGGCAATGACGTCACCGATTTGGTCGACTGTCAAGCCTTCCTGCACCGCAATCTTGGTCAAACCTGCTTCCTGCGCTCCTTCCTGCAATTTTACAACCACCTGAGACAGCGTCATCGATGGCGAGAGGCGATGCACACCTGCCTGAAGATTTCCCGCAGTGCCTTTGACACGCACATACAAATCAAAGGCCTGGGATGAGCGAATAATGCCACGCGCCTTCAAAAGGTCCCCCATATCGCTGACCACGGCGCCATTTGGAATTTCTACTTCCACAACCTCTTCGCTATCACTATCCACTGGCACCAAGAAATCTCTGTAGGCTTTTACACCCCCGAGTACACTCACAGCGAAGCAAATGAGTAACACAATCGCAACCCAAGGAAATTGTTTGCGACGGCGTTTTTTACTGCGCTTGCCACTGGTTTTGGCCTCTTTGACGCCGGCTTTGGCACGCTTCACCTCTTGTTTGGCGTCTTTGACGCTAGCTTTGGCACGCCTGATTTCTTCCCTGCGATTCACAGTGGCCCGCGGCAGCTCTTGGGTGATGCCACCTGCCTCCTGCGCCGCGTTTTTTTCTGCATTGGGGCTGTGGGGTTGTGCATCCTTTTCTGTCATATTATTTGCTGAGTCTTTTTTTTGATCTTGTCCGTCTATATGCGGATGCTTTTCTGGAAATTTCTCTGACAACTATTTCAACTCCTCTATTTCAGCATTGCTAAGCATACGTTTTTATTCTAACACATATCGAATTTATCCTCAAGAAAATGTGGGGGCAGCAAAAAACAACGCCCGAAAAAATTTCGAGCGTTGTCTGCCTGCGACTTAATTGTCGAGTTTGATCACGCGACCAAAGAGATTTTCTGCCTGCTTGATGCGCTCGCTGCCGCCGAGGACGCAGAGATGATTTTCTGCCATTGCTTGGCGCAGGGCTGGGGCGTAGGATTTGAGCGCGTCCAGCGTCGCCGCCAGCGCCTCCTCCTGGGCCTTGAGCAAATCCTCGCGGCAGGCGCCATTGACGCGGCTGGTCAACGACCACACGCCCTTGGCGCGGGCGGTCATCACTGGATTGAAGCGATTCATGACGCCGATGATGTAGTTGGTCAGCGACTGCTCGTCCATCTCGAGATTTTCCAGCCAATCGGCCATGGCGTCGTAAATGGCAATGGTGTTCTCGAGGTTTGGATCGCGATAGGAATAGCAGCTCACGCTGCCGTTGCGGCTAAAGCGAATGCCCTGGCCGTAGGCGCCGCCCTTGGCGCGAACGTTATTGTAAAGGTATTCATTGGAAAGCACATTGGAGAGCACCTCGAGGACGCCGCTGTAGCCCACGCCCAAGGCGCCAATGTCGGCGCCCTTGGCCACATACTGGACGTTGGCCGAGGATTGGATGCCTTCATTGAGGACCTCCACCGGTACCTGCCAATCGGCGTGTGGATACTCTGCATCTGGGAGCGCGCCAATCCAATTTGCGAGCACCGGGCGAACGCTCGCATAGCTCTCATCGTCACAGGTAACGGAAACGAGCATGTCCTTGCGCGTCAAGAGACGGCTGTAGAGGTCCTCGACCTTGGCACGGGTCTCGTCGAAGCGCTCGTCGAAATGATTGTCCAGCTCTTGCAGGAAGAAGAGGAAATCCAAGCCGTTCAAGAATTCGTTGAAGCGGCTGTAGGCCGAATGATAGGCGGTGACGCGACCGGCGACGACAGTATGTCCCTGCTGGAAAATGCCGGCCTGGGTCTGGCTCTTGAGCATCTGCACCACCTCGCGGAAGCGCTTCTTGTCCGAAAAATCGCTGCGCTCAAGCTGCTCGGTGGCCAATTCGAGGAAGCCCGCCGTATTTTCCGGGCTCAGGGTCTTGGAGGAGACGACGAGCTTGTGGTGGAAGGTGTCGGGCTCGTGAATATCCTGGATGACGCGGCTGGTGATGCTGATGCCGCCGCTGGTCAAATATTCTGCTGTCGCCAGGGCACTGTAGCTGTAGTTTTGCGTGTCGACGGCGCCGATGAGGCTCGTGAGCAGGCTCAAATATGGGAGCTCTGCCACATCGACGTGGTCAAGGGACAGGAGCATGTCGACGTAATTGATGCCCGCCGTAAAGAGGGGATGATGAAGCACCGTCGCGCCGTGGATGTTTTCTTCGTTGCAAGGGATCACCGGGAAGCTGCCGGTGACATCCTCACGTTCCAGGTGTGGAATCGTCGCCTTCTGCTCCGGCGTGTCCTCGCTGTTTTGACGCGCCAGGAGGCCCTGGGTCTCATCAATGAGCGCTCCCAACGCCTGCTCAGAAAGACCAGCCTTAAACTCGGCGAGCTTCGCCTCAACAGCGGCATCCTTGGCATCGTTCATGCCCGCATCCGGACGCGCCACGAGAATGCTCTTATGAGGATTGTCCAGAATGCGCTCTTTGATGTAGCGCTCGTAAAAATCGCTCTCAACATCGGCGCGCAGCTCCGCAAGTGGCGCATTGTAGCAGAGGGCGTCAAAAGGACTGCCGTCATAGAGCCAGGTTTCCATGGCGTCAATGTAGTAGATGATGCCGCGGGTGGTGTAGCCATTGGCTTCGCGCAGACTGTATTCCATTTTGTTGACGGCGGCCAGGAGCTGATCCTTGTCGATGCCCTTTTTGACGAGCTCAGTGAGGGTCTTCTCGATGATCTCGACAAATTCATCGCGGCGCGCCGCATCCGTGTCCTTGGCGACGATGCCAAAAGGAATTTGCAGCCCATCGCTCGTAAAGGCAGAAATATCCTCGCCAATGCCAGCAGCCAGGAGGGCATTTTTGACGACGCCAGACTGGGCATTGACCAAGACCTCGCTCAGCACCTCTTCGACAAAGAGGTCCTTTGGCGTGCGACGGCTGCCCATGGAGACGGCGTAGCTGAGAATGTCCTTGCCCTCGGTGTCGGCATCCGGCGCCACCGAATAGTAGACCTCCTCTTCCTTTGGCGCAACAAAAGCCTCCTGCCAGGCGATGGTCGAATCCACCGTCAGTGGTTCGATGCTTGCCAGGTAGTTGTCGTTGATGTGGGCGAGGAATTTTTCTATGTCACCATCGCCGTAGATGAAGATGTAGCTATTGCATGGATGATAGAGCTTGCGGTGAAAATCCAGGAAGGCTTCATAGGAAAGCTCCGGAATTTCGTAAGGATTGCCGCCGCTCTCCTGGCCATAAATGGTGTCGGGATAGAGGCTGGCGAGGATCTCGTCGGTCACCTGGGCGTCGGCGCTGGAAAGGGCGCCGCGCATTTCGTTGTAGACCACGCCGCGATAGGTGATTGGGTCCTCGGGCTTTTCGATGTGGTAATGCCAGCCCTCCTGGAGGAAAATTTCTTTGGTCGTGTAGATGGCTGGGTTGAAGACGGCGTCGAGATAGACGTCCATGAGGTGATCAAAATCCTTGTCGTTTTGGCTCGCCACCGGGTAGATGGTCTTGTCCGAAAAGGTCATCGCGTTGAGAAAGGTGTTGAGGCTCGTGCGTGCCAAATCCATGAATGGCTCCTTGGTGCGATATTTTTTTGAGCCGTTGAGGACGCTGTGCTCGAGAATGTGGGCCACGCCGGTGCTATTGGCCGACGGCGTGCGAAAGCCGATGCCAAAAACCTTGTTGCTGTCATTATTGGCCAGCTGCAAGAGCCGCGCGCCGGTTTTTTCGTGGACGAACAATCGCCCCGTGCTGTCTGTCTCCGGCACCGGACGTTCCTCCACGAGGCGAAATCCTGAAATCACGTCGTTGATTTGCATGAAAACTGCTCCCTTCGTTTGATTGATCTATAAAAAATTTACACGGATTATGCTGATGCTTGTAAACAGTATTATAGCATTCCTGTCTGTCTGCAACAATATCCTGCAGCGTCTGTGAAACGTCTCTCTGCAAAAGAGAATATTTACCATCCGTTGTTTGTGTTACTTAAAAACATTCCATGTTATAATTATTATATCCTAAAAAATTACGCCATTCATACAAAGGGGAGATTTTTGTGCGTGTTGAACAATTTGAATATTTACTAGAAATTAGCAAAAATAAATCTATGAACGCCGCTAGCAAAAAACTTCACATTACACCCCAAGCTTTAAGCACCTCTATCAAAAAATTGGAAAATGAATTAGCTATAACCATATTGGAGCGAACAAGCATGGGCGTTAACCTTACAGAAAAAGGACAGGCACTCCTGTTGCTCGCAGAAAACTTTTTGAGCGGTCTTAAAGAACTACAAGATACTGCCATTTCGTCTGCGGCACCGATCGGTGAAACAATGCATTTATCTGTACCTCGCGGTTTTACTGAAACTTACCTCCCAGAATTACTCAAAACCATCTATGAAGATTACCCTGAAATGGAGATCAGCATCACACCATGTTGCTATACAGAAATTCTAAAAGCTGTTACCAATTCCAGTACTGACTATGGCTTGACTTATAAAATCTATATCAATGATGTTGATATCATCAAAGATATTCCTGATGACATCACCTTCACTCCACTTTACCGAACAAAATTTTTCTGCATGATTCCATACTCGTTCCCTATTTCCCGTTACAAATCTATTTCTTTAAAAACCATCCTCGATTATCCAATCATTATGTACGAACCAGCAAATTATTTGATGACGAAAATCCTCGAATTTGCCGGCAAGCCTTCTCGTCTTATTAATGTACCTTCTCTAGAAATCCTCAATGAACTACTATCAGAAAATCTTGGCCTAACCTTTGGCATGTACAATTTTAATAATGAAAGTTTTGCTGTAAGATATCAAAATAATATTCACCAAGTCTCGTTCAAAGAAAACATCACCGCCGAATTTGGATATATCATAAAAAATGGCTACGAAATCTCAGCTGCATCCCAATTACAAATTAATTATCTCAAACAATTCTTTAGCAAATAAAGTGAGCCGCTTCATAAACCAAACAATTATGAAGCGGCTCACTTTATTTGTGCTAGACTAGTCCAACCAAGCGCCAATACGGAATGATGATGGCAACAAAGAATGCTATATACGCAATATTTTTCAATAGTTGATACTTAAAAAATTGCCCCATGGTCATTGCACCAAAAGCATAGAATACTAAAAAGGTCAAATATTCATATGGCAAGAAGACCATATCAGTTGCATGATTAAAAGTAAAGATCACTGCCAGCGGATTCATACCAATGCTTTGTGCAATCGAATAAAGCATCCCTGAAAATCCCGCTAACATGGCAACTGGTGTCATTGCAAAATTTGCTACAATACCAAATACTAAGACACCTATTAATGTACCGATTACACCCATGCCACTTAGCATCGGACTTGCAACACTACCAATAAGTGCTGTAATACCCACAGCTCCACAAACAGAACCAATTGCTAAACAAGAAGCGAAGAACAAAATTGTCGACCACGGAATATCTTCAATATTTTTTGAATCACCCACATTAATCCCAGGCATACACAGAATAAATGGCATAAATATAAATGGATACATGCAATCCAAACCATGTAGAGGATTCGTGATGATCCATGCTAAAATCGCAATAACGCCAATTAAAGCTTTTTTCTCTTTCGCCGTGATTTTTCCCAGCTCATTATATTTTTTTATAAAATATTCTTTACCTCCACTTATTTTTGACTGACTGGTTTTACCCAAGATCTGCATCAGCAAGATAAACAATAAGCAGAATACCAGCACTGGCCAATTATACTTGAAAAGCTGCATAAAACTCAAAGTAAAATCTTGATCTACAGCTCTTACAGAAGCCAACAAAGGCCCCATTGTTACCGGATAGTACAAAAACATCCGAACGGTCGATGCCCCCAGCATTCCTGCCATCATTATGATGGCGCCTTCCTTTGTTTTCAACATATCCATCGCTCGCACAAAGCCATAACTTAAAGCGGCACAAACGACAGACCCTGATGCAAATGTACATATGGAAACGGCAAAGGTCGCAAAAAATATTGCATAGACAGCCTTGTTAAAAGAGCCCCCACATTTTATTGCGACCCAATAAGCGACTCTCTGTAATAGTCCACATTCATTCAAAACATTCGCCAACAGCATACATCCAATCGCACCATACATTGTCGTCCCAATATAAGAAACAAACGCAGTTTGCGCATCAACAACATTAAGAATGACCAAAAGTGCCGGCCATATGATTGCAGGAATGGCTAAATTGCTTAAATCAAAAGCTGACCACATAAGCATCCATACAGTAATCGCAATGGCCATCTTCATTTGATACGTAAAAACTTCCGTTGTCGGTAAACACGCAATAATGATCGGTATAATAAATGTAATGCTCAATTTTATCATGAGCTTCTTGTTGTTCAATATAGTTGCCATACCTCTCGCCCCCTTGGCAAACATTCCCCATAGTGCTTCTCCGCACAATAAGTCTATACCGAGAAGCACTATGAGGTACTAATCTATTCTAGAATCTGATATACAGGTGCGCCCTCACATTGAGCTGGCATTTTCAAACCCGCCAAAACCGCAACTGTCGGCGTAACATCTACATGTTTAATCATACGCTCTGTTTGAAAAGCCTTTTTGATACCCGGGCCCGCTGCTGCAAACACTGATGCAACAGATGTATCGCATGTACCGAGCATAGTAGACAGGGAGTCTGCATGATCATCGTTATACCCTTCTGCTACAAAATAGACAATATCACCACATTCTGATCCACCCATACCCAATAGAACGGCATCTCTATTTCGCAATGCCAAGGAAATAATGCGATGTCCCGTTTTTGGATGTACCAGCTTGTACATATCGGTCATGATTTTTTCTTCCAAATCATATTGATCTGCGGGATCTACAATACCATGAGGATTTCTTCCCTTTAGATTGATATAAATTTCACTGCATCGTTGTGGTACAGCAACAGTTTTTTCCCAATCAATTTCATGAGTATCGTTGCCATCTTCATCTTTCTTCATTGTCATATAGCCCAATTTAGTAAAATATACTGCATTGACTGCATTCGTTCCCGGCAAGAAATCTGTTCGGCCATGCTCAGGGCATACTTGCCCATGATCTGAGACGATGAGAATAGTCCATCCCTGTTCAACGAGCGTCAAGAACTCTCCAATATAATCATCAGTCTGAATATAAACATCTCGGAATAGCCTTTGATAGATTTCCGGCGATAATTTTTCGCTACCCTCATATAAAAACTTTACCAATAGATGCCCTTGTAAATCCACATTATGAAAATGGGAAAAGACTAATTCATATCCTGCTGTTTCAATGAGATATTTAATAGACTTCGCATTCCAATCAGCAGCGGCCGACCAATTGTCATGGACACATTTTGAAATAAGCCTTTCGTCAGATCCACCGGCCATGCTAACTGGCTGTGGGCATCCCACATGCTCTACAACGTCTTTCAAAATATGCTTTGGTTGCCACAGAGTATCTTCTTCGAAATCCATGCCTGCAGAAACCCATAGTCGAAGAGAACCCCCGTCCTCAGCAATATCAATTAATCTAAGATTTCGATTAACCGATATTTTATTTTCTCCATGATATGCTTCATCAATCACATCTCTGATAAAGACATCTTTATGAGCTACTACAATCGGTTCCTCAGATTTTTTATTTTTATAAATGGCTATTCTATCGTAAACTCCGTCGTCATTTTTCAAAATGAGACATGGCCTGTGGATTTTGCCGCCTGCATTGAGTAAAACACATTCTTTTGCACCCTCTGGTGCATTCACCCAATTACTTGCTTCTTTAATTGGAGAGAAGCAAATATCAAATGGTGTATCCGATAAATTATGATAAGATTCTTCTGACGTTAGCGCTACTCCTGTTACTTCATGGGCGTGTACTTTGTCAAAGCTTGTGATTTCATCATTATCTTCTATTTCCATCCCAGGAATAAAACATGGAATCTGGCTGTCTGTCGCAGCTTTTTTGCCGTATATCAACCGCTCCGTTTGCACACTTGCTACCAACAGTTTTTCTGCATCGCGTTCTGCAACACCTACATTCGGCCCCGCAGGCTGTGTACCATCAACAACTGTTAGATTTTCGCTATCCGTTGTTGGTGGCCATGAACTCCCCGGCCAATGCCATACCAATGTTTTCTTACCAGCCTCTGCCGCAACATTCCATAATGGCTCCGCTTGACATCTTGTCGAATCAAAGTTATACAGCAACACATCCAATCGTTCAGGGTCACATGCATAATACTCTGTTATGCCATGTGTGCAAGGATTGGCCCCTGTTGCAAGTGTTGTCCACATAGGCGGTGTAACTGTTGGATGTCCACCTATCATCTGTAGATCCTCTCGTGCAGCACCCATTTCCAAGAATTTTTTCATATTGGGCATATACCCTTCATCTACATATTTTTTTGTTAATTTTGGATCTAATCCATCAATTCCTAGAACCAATACTTTATTATTATGTGACATCATACTACACTTCCTCCTTAAATCAAATTATCTATATTTTCATTCTAATTGTTTTCTAAAAATACGGAATTCGATATTTTCATCGCAAGTCCCATCGTTGCAAATTTTATTTGATAGCCTATTCGCTGATATTCCCCTATTCACAATGTTTCACAAAAATATCAGGGCAATTCCCTCAAAAAACTGATTACAACGATTCTGTTGTTACAAATTTTTTGTAAATAAACTTTACTTGCACATCTTGTTTCAAACAGAAAAATCTAATGGAACAACCAAACAATCATATGAAATTTAAACCTATAGAACTTCAATAACATTATCCATTCAGTTTTATTGTACAATCCAGAAAATCCTTGCAATGTTATCTACTCAAAAACAATTAACCAACGACCTCAACCCAGAAAATTCTCTGCCTAATACATAAAAAAGAGATCATCTTTCAATGACCTCTTTCGTTACATAGCCTTATTTCATTAAATTCTTTGCACAGACAAGATAATAGTGGCGTCCATTTGCACTCGTTTGCATGCGACCTAGATAAATACATGCTTGGGCTTTCCATTGTTTAGCCTCTTGTGTACAAGTACCTGCAGCAAGAAGAACATCACATAGCTCCATGACCCACTGCATCTCTTTAACAGCAAGAGCACGGGCAATTTCCTCTACGATTATGGTAGCACCACCCATCAATGCGAGGAGTTTCTTTGCACGTTTTTGTATTGGCATACTACCAATATTAGTCGGATTACCGTCGAACCATCCTATGTAGCCATCATAGATACCTCTCACACTCCAAGCAACTGTACCATAGTATTCTTGTAAATACGGCAGATCAGCCCACTTGCTTGGCAATCTCACCATCTGCACCAAATCATCTGGCGCAAGGTCGTTATTAATCCCCTGCAGAGTTTGAATCAATACCCACTCAATAGCATCATGATAGTTGCCAATTACTTCTTGAATTTTTTTTGCACCAACAAGCAGTTCACCATGCCCAGGGATCAGTATCTCTGCTGATAATTCTAGATACCGTTCCAGAGACACCACCCACTGCGCCACATCACGGTACGTGCCACCGCGTAGAGCGCTAAGATTTGGCCAGGAAGCATAGTAATTATCACCCCCGCAAAGGATCTGCTCATTGGGTAGCCAGACCGCTTGTTGATCGTCCGTTTCCCCAGGTGCGGCTATAAGTTCTAATTGAATACCATCAATCGTTAACAAAGCCCTATCTTCAGATATATATCTTGTCACGGGTAACGGTTCTGGCGAGCCATTCGGCACTAGAGCTGGATTAAGTCCCATAGAAATAGATTCTTCTAAACTTAAACCTATTCCAAATTGTCTAGCTACACGTTTCTGCATAATCTCTTGTAACAAATCTTGATGTTTAATTGCAATACTATGAGAAGTGTGTCCAATAATCATCGAAACTGTATCGCCAAAAACTGCAGCCCCTCCCGTATGATCTATATGTGAATGTGTGTAAATAATCGTTTTAACTTGTTTATCTGTTATGAGCTTTATTTTTTCTTTTATCGCTTGTGCATAACCATCTGATTCTGTTGTATCAACGAGAATACAGCTCGTCTCTCCGATAATCAATGTTGCATTACTCGCACCATAATACTGGAAACAAATGACACTATCAGTAAGCCATGTGATTTTTGATTCCCTCCGCCTGCCTGTATTCTGTTTTAATTTTTCTTCGCCATCAAATTGCATCTGCAACACCATACCTTCTCTCCTTTCCACAAATATATTAAGATAGAAACGTCATCACTCTCATTACCAGAACAAATTGATACGTTAAAGAACACCTACAAGATACCAGAATGGTATCAATACCACGACATAGAACACAAAGAACAATCCTACTCTCAATGAACTTATTTTAATAAAATCGCCCATCGAAATTGCCCCAAAAGAGAAGAAGATCAAATATGGAATAAACTCATATGGTAAGAAGATAAGGTCTGTTGAATGCGCAAGTGCATACATCGCTGCATCAATGTTTAGCCCAATATTTTTAGCAATTGCCGCAATCGGACCGGATAATGCCGTTAGCATGGCTGTTGGCGTCAACGCAAAGTTCGCAATCGTTCCAAAGATCAATAGCGAAAGCAATGCCACCGTCGGCGATTTGCCCTCAAGCATAGGAGAGATTAGGTTAGAGATAATCTCCCCAACACCAAGAGTTCCGCCAACGGATCCAATGCCAACACAGGCAACAATAAAGAAAATCATGCCCATATCCACACGTTTGATACAGGATTCATCCGCAACCTTTAATCCTGGGAAAAACATGAGCATCGGAATGATCAAAAATCCAATATCGGTTCCTAGACCAGTGAACGGAGCAGAAACTAGCAGCGCTAGAAGCATAAGCAACAGAAAGGCCGCTTTCTTTTCTGCTGTTGAAACAGGCCCCATATCTTCATACTGCTTTATAAAGTGCTCTTTGCAATTCACTGCATCATTTTTATTTGTTTTATAAATCTTAGTAAGCAGGAATACGAAAATAATTAAATACAGAGCGGTTGGTAAATTATGCAGCAAAAAACGATACCATACAATCTCATAACCCGGAACAACTGCACCGGCACCACCTTGAAGCATCAAAATGACAGAAGGTGCGTACACAAAAAATCGGGAACTTAGTACTCCGGCGGCACTCGCCATAATTAATACTGCTGATTCTTTTGACCTGAGCTCAACGTCCAAAGAGCGGATGACACCATAAGTAAATGCAGCCATGACGACATAGCCATTCGAAAAAGTGATAAGGCTAATAATAATACCTACAACAAAGCACCCCCAGATAGAACCGTTTATTGTTCCACCCGTGCGAATAATAACCCATGTTGCAATACGTTTTAGCAATCCACAATCTGTCAATGCTTCTGCCAAAACAAAGGCGCCAACAATAACGAACACAATTGTCGATGTCCATCCGGAAAAACATACAGCTGCAGGCGCAACTCCTGTAATATAGTACATAACAGGCATCAAAAACGCTGGAATAAAGGATGTCATTAAATCAAAGGCCACAACCAATAGCATCCAGCAGGTCCAGACACAGAACCATCTCAATTCTCTTGTATACACATCATTTGTAGGTATTACCCACAGAATAACCGGAACTACAATAGATATGATCCATTGTACTTTTTTAGAAGTGCTCATCTTTGCACCAGTATCTGTGCTCATGACCGCTTCCTCCCTTCTCCTTTATATTGTTGGTGTGGTGCACGTTCACTCCACACCAACAATCAATATTTGTCCATTCAACTGGTTCTACTCTTCAATAATTTGATAGACTGGCGCACCTTCTGCATTTGCCGGCATACGAATGCCAAGCAAAGTAGCTGCTGTTGGTGCCAAATCCATTTCTCTAATACGACGTTCTGTGTATCCCTGTTTAATCCCCGGTCCTGCTGCAATGAAAATCGGTGCAACACAGGTTCCATTCATACCATTAAAGGTCGGCAGTGAATCGCCGTGGCCTCTGTTATAGCCTTCGTTGATCCAATAAACAATGTCCCCACATTCTGGCCCACTCATGCCAATAAGTTCCGCTTCTTTATTTCTCATACACATGTAAACGACACGTTTTCCTGTTTGTGGATCACGATAATTGTAGAGATCACTGATGATTTTTTCTTCAAGGTCGTATTTTTCTGATTCGTCAACGATGCCCGTCTCATATCTTCCCTTGAGATTGATGTAAATATAGTTACCACGCGGTGCCACGGCTGTTGTTTTAGACCAATCGATTTCAACCTTATTACTGTCAGTTTCATTTTGATCTTTTAGAACGGTGTAGCCCAACTGTTGCAAAATAGGAATGTTGACACCAAACGGATCTCCTAATACCGGCGGTTCTTCTTCTCTGCTGGTCATAAAGCCGTGATCAGAGAATAAGAAAACCGTCCAACCTTCATCAAGCAAATGAAGGAACTGCCCGACGTAATCATCCGTATCCAAATAACATTGTTCCACAAAGTTCATATACTCTGCTGGATCAACCTCTTGATTACGTTTTCTCTGCAAACACCAATGCCAAAACTGATGGCCCATTGCATCGATATTATGCATATGGGAGAAAACGACTTTATAACCGCCTTCCTCCATCAGATAATTCAAGCAGTCAGCTTGCCAATCCATAAAGTTTTTCCATGTTGGCAAAATGATTTTTTTTGTAATATCTTCATACTGACCACCTGTAAAGGTCGGGCTATTAATGTAACCAAAACGACTGGTTACATCCTTATATAATGATTTTAGCTGAAAGTGAGAATCACCGTAGATATCAAGAACCGGCCCAACATATAGACGAATAAAAGACCCATCCTCCGCTAAATCCATTAATGCCCAGAACCCTGCTCCATCTTTTTTTCCATCATCAGTTTCAAATTCATCGATAATATTATATTTAAGATAATTTTCTCGACTCAGTTCAACCAGAGGTTCCGCGCTTTTCTTATTTCTATAGATGCGTACTGTATCATATCTACCATCGTTGTTTTTCAAGACTAAGCCATAGCGACGTTCAAGGCCTTTGTTAACACCTGCTACAAATTCAATAGCGTCGTTTGGCACTTCAATACCCCAACCACGGGGTTCGGAAAGTGGGCTATTATACATATCCATCTGCATTTCTTCAAAGGAACCCTCGCCATCACTGAAGGACATTTCATAATTAACCATATTCGTTCCAGCTGTAGATTTTTCTGAAAGGCTCTTGGTCGAGGTATCAAAGTGCTCAGCATCATGAATAACACAGCCAGCACCATTATCGATAGCAACTTTCGCCTTGAAACGAATATCTTTGATATCCTTTGATGCGGTAATAATCTTTTCAGCTTCTACGACACATACACCCATATTGACGCAGCCCGGTGTCGTGCCATCAACAACATGCAACTTATCACTGTCGAGTTTTGGTGGCCAGGATGCGCTTGGCCAATGCCAGACTAGCGTTTTTAATCCTTCTTTTGCAGTTGTCTCCCATAAGGTTTCTGCCTTGCACAGTTCCGAATTAAACGCATACACCAATTCATCTAAGCGATCATGACTCTGATTCCAATAGCAAGTAATACCGTGAACATTTGGGCTACATCCTGTTGCAATGGTCGTCCACATAGGAGGCGTAATGGTAGGCACCCCACCTAACATATGAAGATTCTCTCTACACGCACCACGTTCAATTAGCTTTTTTACATTGGGCATTTTTCCTTCATCAACCATTCGACGTGTGGTATCTGGATCCATACCATCAATACCAAGGAAAAATATTTTTTCTGTTTTTGCTTGTTTCATTACTCTCGCTCCCTTATCATTAAAATAAATGACATTATTTCCATATGTTTATGATATCAATAGATTAAACCTATGAGAATCATTTGATTAAAGGTGACTCTTTCCATCTGTCAAGAATTACTTGATACTAAAAATGTATATCTCAGCCGTTCTTCTTTATTTATTTCAACGAAAGGACAACACAAAATGCGTACGGAACAACTCATTTATCTAAACGAAATCTATCGTAGCCCATCTTTGCACCAAGCCAGCGAAAATTTACACATTTCTGTTCAAGCCTTGAGTCTTTCGGTGAAAAACTTAGAAGACGAGCTCAATATGAAAATATTACACCGTAGCCATACCGGTGTTTCTCTTACCGAACAAGGGAAGCAGTTGGTTGCATTGGGCAATGCATTTTTAGCCGATCTCTCACAATTACAAGCCAGTTACCCATCAAACCAACAACAATCATTAACTGGTATATTAGAAATCGCCGCCACACAAGGCGTTATTGAAACGCTTTTTCCTAATTTAATCAGCCAATTATTCATCGATTACCCAGAATTTCGTCTCGTACCGCATCCTGTTACTTTCACCACCATCAGCGAGGCTTTATCTGACAATTGCATCGAATGTGCACTATTCTACCGGCTTTCGTTAAACGGCGAATTAATCACGTTATACAATACAAATGACTTTATCTTCACACCACTCTCTGTCGGTCGCTACTATTGCATGGTTTCTGATAAATTTCCCATCTCGCAACATCACTCTGTATCCTTGAAAACGATGGCAAAATATCCGATTATTCTCTATTCACCGACAAAAGATGTCCTGCTCAATTTATTTGAGCATCATTCAACAACACCAAATATTATTTTGGCAGATAGTTTTCAGGTTTTTCTCCAACTTCTACGCGGTGGCAATGGATTAAGCGTCACCTATATTCCGGAAGCCTCCACAATGCCCATTATTTGTGCTCCAAATATAAAAATCATTCCCTTTAAAGAAAATATCTCTAGCGCTCTTGGCTATCTAAGAAGAAAAAAGATCCCGCTCTCTCCTAAAATGCAAGTGTTTATGTCCTACGTCAAAGAACACATTGAGACAAACGGTTTATCTAATTATCCTCTATAATTTTCAACACAAAAACCGTTTCTTATAAAGATTCAGTTCTTTATAAGAAACGGTTTTTGAGACAGTGTCACCGTCTGCCGAGACGCAAAAAAATCCCCGCCCGGCCGCGAGGCTGAGCGAGGATTTTTTTGCGACTTGAATTTACAATCTAAGTGCAACACATGAAAAATAGACATACAGAGCCTTATA
>JAUNGU010000010.1 GCA_030524315.1 Peptococcaceae bacterium | reverse complement strand
TTTAGAACACTTGAAGCAGCTATTTGAGATGGAATAGCTGCTTTTCTTTTTGAGATGGTTGCTATATGCTTCCAGAAAAGACGAAACCCAGATTTGGCTTGCAAGCCAAATCTGGGTTTTTCTACAGTCTGAAGGCCTCGCCAATAAAGGCGAGGCCTTTTGTTATATAGTAATTTCTGCGGAAAGCCTGTGCTGACAGTTGCGTGCAATACAAACGTAGAAAAGTTCAGTACCCTCTGTTCGCAATTCCATCTGACTACCGCATTGGGGGCAAACTGGAGTTGCTAAAAAACGACGTTTAGGATAATATACGGGGGCGACTAAATGGTCTTTAAATTCCGTAAACGATCTTTGTATTGTACTTTCTATTATGCTGTCATTGGGTAAAGGATCATATCCAGTAGCTTCCAGAGCATTTTTGATTAGACTTTTTAATTTATATTGGAGGTCCTCAGCAGTTAAATCCGCTAATGATACGCCAATTTGACAATTATTGATAGGTTTATCAATACCTTCAAATCCCATGTCGATTACAACGTTGCTATACTTCTTGTTTGTGGCCCATGCAGCTCCGGTTTCGGCAATACAAACATTTGAGTTGTAAAACGACCGGCTAAACAAGAAAATAACATAAAGATCATCTCTAAAGCAATTCTTCAGGTAGTCATATATATCTTGATCATATGGAACGCCAAGCTCTGGCATAGATGTAAATATAATACTGCTAGCGGCATCCATTCCAATTAATTCAAAACACCGAACTAAAAATTTCCCAAATATGGCGCATTCGGTCTTATGGCTAATAAAGATTTTCTTTGTATCATTTGACAGATTAAGTGCTCTACCGAACTGAAAGAGCTCTTCTTGAAAATCTTCCTGCTCTTCTGGCGTAAACTTTTCTTTAACCGCTTTCTGCGTTTTTGGCGACTGCCTTGTAAAACGAGCTTTAATATTATCTGCGCCCTTTATTTCACCGTCTTTTTTCTTTTGCTTATTTATCTGTTCTTTTCTTCTGGTGATAAAAGTGACAACATCAGTAACTATTCGGATAAGTTGTACATACCGCTGATCCGTTTCATCATATCCACGGCGATTACTAATTGCCATATCCGCAAGATCATCATCTTCAAATATCTCTGCGTATATTTCATCAATAACGTAAGCGTCCGCAATACGATTTGTTTGTGTTTTGGGAAGAATATCAAATTCACCAATCTTGCCTCTTGAAAATACGGTAATTCGATTATCGGTTAAGGAAACTTCGAATTTTGTTTGCCCTTCAACTTCATAACTTTTAACAATAAACTTTTTAAAGGAGGGCCGTTCGTGCATCGTGCCAATCCAACCAGAAAATGAAAAATTTCTTTCTACTGGGCGCCCGGCCTTGTCAAGGACGGTTATCTGATATGGCATTATTTGGAATTTTTTCTCCGCGCACAAATCCTCATATTTTTTCGTATACTTATATTTAGATGGAATATTATTTTGCAACACCTGATTGATACAAGATGCGTAATTCTCTCCAAATGTAATTATTGTATCCATGCTATCAAAGAAATCTAAATCTTTGCGTGACAATTCTTTGAAGACATCTTTGTTTTTGCGCACATAGATTTTAAACTCTTCTGAGTTAACATCAAAAGTTCTCATTAGTCGATTAATTATATAATTAAGGCTATGGGAAATATCCTTTTGAATTTCTTGAAGAATTATTTTGGTTCCAGAGCTAGTTGGTGATAGATATTCAGCTTCGATCGGCACACTAGATTCATCTAAAGTTTCAGGATCGCCATTGTTTAAAGTTATATCATCGAAATCAAGCCTACAGGCTACTACTTGATTTTCTTTTACAGAGTAAATATCGATTATTTTAGCAAGGGAAAAAACAGCTAATTTTCCAATGCCCTTTCTTCCTAGTACTTTTCTTCCACTAGGAGAGGTCGGAAAAGCTGTGCGCCGATCTTGCCCAATATTAAGGAAGCGTGTATTGATTTCTTCTGGTGTCATTCCAATGCCATCATCTTGGACTATTATTGTGTTCGGGGAAGTGGTATTTATTGTAATCCATACGGCACTAGCATCTGCATCGTATGCATTTTGAACAAGTTCTGAAATAATACTTGGAGTATCTCCATATAGTTGGGCTCCAAGTAATCGTAAGACTTTTTTATCAATATTGATTTTATAAGAATGCATGTCTCCACCTCCCGGCAAAGCGCCTATATTTATTTTTAATTATATGACATGCATCGTGCTCTTTCAACAATATTTTTATGAGAACACTAAAATACAATATTTGAGAAAAAGAGGAGGATTTATGTCCAAAATCCAATAAACAGGAACCTCGTCGTTGGATATTTCCCATCAACGCACTCCCAGCGTGCGGTAACGTTTTATGCTATTTAGATTTCAGTATGTCTTCTAATTTTTTATTAAGTGATGCGATATTCTTCTTTTTAGTGCACACTCCCAAATGCGCAATACTTTCCATCCTCTAGCTTCAAACATTGCAGTTATTGATCGTGTTTGATGTTTCGATCTCGTTTCTGCTGCCAGTATTCTTGATGATCAGAGGGACGAGTATTCCGACAGTCATGTCCATGCCAAAAGCAGCCGTCTACAAAAAATAGCAACTTTTTTGCATAAAAATTGGTTGCTCGCTGGATCGACGCCAAGAAAAATCTTTCCGTGCGAATATAACGAAATAAGCAATTTCTGCTAATCGTCGGAAAAGAATCCGAACAGTAATAAAAATAGCTCTTGGGAATCGCACGAAAAACTGATCGCGCGAAAAGTAAGGGTGTGCTTATTGACAGGGCGGGGGGAAAGGATTACACTATCTCGTGAAAACGTGACCGTCTGGGGATGGTTAATATTTTTGAAAGAGGGATCGGTATGATCGAAGAGATTCTTTCCTATAATAAGCAATTTGTGGCGGACAAGGGCTATGAGCAGTTTGCCACGGACAAATATCCCAACAAGAAGCTGGCGATTGTGACCTGCATGGACACGCGGCTCATTGAGCTTTTGCCGGCGGCGCTGGGTATCAAAAACGGCGATGCGAAGATCATCAAGAACGCCGGTGGCGTGATTTCGTCGCCCTTTGGCAGTGCGATGCGCAGTCTCTTGATTGCGATTTATGAGCTGGGCGTCGAGGAGATTATGGTCATCGGCCACACGGACTGTGGCGTGAGCCATGTGGACAGCGATGTGATGGTGACCCTCATGCACGACCGCGGCATCAGCGCGCACACGATTGAGCTGATGAAATATTGCGGCGTGGATTTTGAAAAATGGCTGGCGGGCTTTGACACGGTGGAAAAATCCGTCGAGGAATCGGTGGCGACGATTGTCGAGCATCCGCTGGTGCCAAAGAACGTGCGCGTCAGCGGCTATGTGATCAATAGCGTGACGGGCGAGCTGGTGACGGTCTGCGACCGCATCTGTGTGTAAAGCTTGGGTCGAGGCAATGCCTCGGCCTTTTTGCGTGGGGCGATTTTTGGCTACAGGCGGCGGCAAAAATGTGCTACACTATCCTTTGATAAAATATGGTCAGTCGCTTGCGGCTGTTGAATCATAGATGCAGAAAGGACGGAGAGTATGTTTCAGATTTTCACAGACACGTCGGCGAATATTCCGACCGCTGATTGCAGAGCGCAGAATATCCAGGTGATTCCCCTGTATTATTACATTGACGAGGAGGAGCACACCTGCTTGGACACGGACGCCTTTGACGGCGCGAGCTACTACGCGGCAATCGCCGGTGGCAAGCAGGTGACGACGTCGCAGATCACGCCGGGGCATTTCGTCGAGGCCTTCGAGCCCCATTTGGCGGCGGGCGAGGATATTCTCTATGTGGCGATGGCCCAGCGCATCAGCGGCTCCTACGACAGCGCCATGAATGCGGCAGAGATGCTGGCGGAAAAATATCCCGAGCGCCAGATTGCCGTCATCAATACCAAGGGCGCGGGCCTCGGCGAGGGGATTCCGACGCTGGAGGCGGCGCGTTGCCGCGATGCGGGCATGGATTTTGCCCAGACGGTGGCGCAGGTGGAACGCTGCGTGCGCTATATCTACCAGATTTTCACGGTGGACGATCTCAATTATCTCGGGCGCACAGGCCGCTGCTCGAATTTCACGGCGTTTTTTGGCAGCGCCTTGAACATCAAGCCTCTGCTCAAGGGCTCGGATGACGGCGTCATTGTCACCTTTGAAAAAGCGCGCGGCCGCAAAAAGGCGATCAAGATGATTGTCGAGCACTATGCCGAGGCCGTCGACCACCCCGAGAACCAGACCATCTACATCAGCCACGCCAACTGTCCAGACGATGCCGAGGCGCTGGCGGCGCAGCTGCGCGAGGCCAAGGCGCCACGCGAGGTGCGCATCATCATGCACGAGCCGGTGACGGGGGCGCACATTGGGCCGGGGTCGCTGGCGCTGTTTTTCATCAGCGGCCACAATCGCGACACGGGCAAGGACGATTTTGGCTACTGGGCGTGAGAAAATTATCTCGCGACATAGATTTATCGCAAAATTTTTCTGAATATCATTTTTGGCGTAAGTTTTTGGTGCATCAGCGGCGTAATGTTGTATAATATAAAAAGACTGTTATAGAACACGAAAGGAGTGCTTCAAATGGCAAAAAATATTGATTGGGGCAATCTCGGATTTGAATATTCCGTTGCAGATTATCGTTATGTGTCCACCTGGAAGGATGGCGCGTGGGACAAGGGTGAACTGATTACAGACCCAACGGTGCACATTTCTGAATGTGCAGGGGTGCTGCAATATTCTCAGTCCGCCTTTGAAGGCTTGAAGGCGTATCGCACTGAGGACGGGCGCATCGTGACCTTCCGTCCGGACCTGAACGCTCAGCGTCTGATCGACTCCTGCAAGCGTCTGGTCATCCCAGAAATCAGCCAGGAAAAATTCATGGACGCCCTCGATCAGCTCGTCAAGGCCAACAGCGACCTCGTGCCACCATATGGCTCCGGCGCAACCCTGTACGTCCGTCCATATATTTTCGGCAGTGGCCCTGTCATCGGCGTGGCACCGGCACCAGAATTCCAGTTCCGCATGATTTGCATGCCTGTCGGCCCATATTTCAAGGGTGGCGCCAAGCCAATCGCCATCAAGGTGTCTGACTTTGACCGTGCGGCCCCACATGGCACCGGCAACATCAAGGCTGGTCTGAACTATGCCATGAGCCTCTACGCTGGCCAGCAGGCCCACGCTGAAGGCTTTGCAGAAAACATGTACCTCGATCCAGGCACCCGCACCAAGGTTGAAGAAACCGGCGGCGCCAACTTTATTTTCGTCACCAAGGATGGCAAGCTCGTCACGCCAAAATCCGATTCGATTCTGCCATCGGTCACCCGTCGCTCGCTGATGTATGTGGCTGAACACATTCTCGGCATGGAAGTGGAACATCGCGAGGTCCTCTTCTCGGAAGTGCCAGACTTTGTCGAATGCGGCCTCTGCGGCACCGCTGCCGTCATCTCCCCAGTTGGCAAGATCAACGACCACGGCAAGGAAATTTGCTTTGCCAGCGGCATGGACGAAATGGGTCCGGTCATCAAAAAGCTCTACGACACCCTCACCGGGATTCAGATGGGCCATTTGGAAGCACCGGAAGGCTGGATTCACGAAATCAAATAAGCCAAATTTTTCAGGGCTGTGTCTTTGGACGCAGCTCTTTTTTGATGGGCGGATATTTTTCGCTGGCGGCGGCGAAGGGTTTGAAAAATTTGCTGCCAATGGGGTATAATTTGGCTAGTTAAACGAAAGGATGGGCAGCGAATGAAGAAAATTTTTGGGTCGGTGCTTTTGGCGGCACTGCTTGCAGTGGGGCTTGCGGCCTGCGGCGACAACGAGGCGCAGACGGTGGATAATGTGAGCGCGCCACAATCATCGACGAGCGAGGAACCAGAGGAGATCAAGACGGCAGCCGACGGCAAGACGCTGGTGGCGGTGTTCTCGCGAGTGCCAAATTCGGACATTGATGACGACGTGGACGTGACCTCCGGCGCGAGCCTCAACAAAACCGATGCGGGCATCAAGGGCGACACGGAGATGATGGCCCAGGTGGCGGTGGATGCCACCGGCGGCGATCTCTTTGAAATCGTCGTCGACAAGCCTTATTCTGCTGACGAAGAAAAGGTCTACGACCAGGCCAAGCAGGAGCAGCTCGATCAGGCGCGACCAGCCCTCAAAACAAAGGTCGAGAACATGGACAAGTATTCGACGATTGTCCTCATTTATCCAAACTGGTGGGGCTCGATTCCGATGCCGGTGGCGACGTTTTTGGAAGAATACGACCTCTCCAAGAAAACGATTCTGCCTGTCTGCTGCTATGACGCCGAGGACGATGGCGCTGGCAACAGCCGCGCCGACATTCAGGCGCTCGTCAAGGGCTATGTGACCAACGCCTACAGCGTGCGCGGCAGCGGCGGCGCCACCTCGGGCACGCGCACCGATTTCACGAGCTGGCTACAAAAAATGCCGGTGAACTACTGATGGACTACACGCTGATTCGCAGCAGCCGCCGGAGCGTCGCCATTGAGCTTCGGGGCGATGGCGCTCTCGTCGTGCGGGCACCGCGGGCTATGGCACGGCGTGAGATCGACGCCTTTGTCGCGAGCAAATCTGCCTGGATCAGCGCCAAGCGCGCGATTCTCGCCGAGGCTGCGTCGCGCCAGGAGACGACGCCCCTTTCTGAGGGCGAGCGCGCCGAGCTGCGACACTCCGCCGAGGCGGACCTGGGCGCGCGGGTGGCGCAGTTTGCACCGCTTGTGGGCGTCGAGGTGGCAGGCGTGGGCATCCGCTTTCAGCGCACGCGCTGGGGCAGCTGCTCGAGCAAGGGCCGCATCAGCTTAAACGGCCTGCTCATGCTCGCGCCCGAGGAGGTGCGCGATTATGTGGTGGTCCACGAGCTCTGCCACCTGCGCCAGATGAACCATTCGCCTGCCTTCTGGGCAGAGGTGGCGCGGGTGCTCCCCGATTACAAAAAAGCGCGCGCCTGGCTCAAGGCCAACGGCAGCGCGCTGATGATGAGGATAGGATCATGAAAATTATTATTTCTCCAGCCAAGAAAATGAACAGCGACAGCGACCTTTTTGCCGCCGAATCGCGCCCCGTCTTTGCAGGCGATGCGGCGCGCCTCGTGGCCCAGCTGCGGGAAATGGACGCGGCCGCCCTCAAGGCCCTCTGGCAATGCAGCGACAAGCTCGCCGCAGAAAACATCGCGCGCCTGGCAGCGCTGGACGTGGAGCGCGCCCAGACACCGGCCCTCTTTGCCTACGAGGGGCTGCAATACCAGCACATTGCGCCGACGGTGCTTTCGGCAGATGCGCTGGATTATTTGCGGGCGCATCTGCGCATTCTCTCGGGGCTCTACGGCGTGCTGCGGCCCTTTGATGCGGTGATGCCGTATCGCCTCGAGATGCAGGCGCGGCTGGCTGTGGATGGTGCGCAGAACCTCTACGACTACTGGGGCGCGCGGCTCTACGAGGCGCTGGACGAGGCGGACGGCACCATCGTCAACCTCGCCAGTAACGAATACGCGCGCGCAATCACGCCGCATTTGGCAGCAGGCGATCGCTTCGTCACGCTGCGCTTTGGCGAGGTGATTGATGGCCGCTTCAAGCAGAAGGCCACCCTGGCCAAGATGGCGCGCGGCGAGATGGTGCGCTATATGGCAGAAAATGGCGTGGACGATTTGGCGGCGCTTGCAGATTTTGACGCCCTGGGATTCCGCTTTGCACCAGACCTCAGCGATGCGGCAACGATGACCTTTGTCAAGGAGGATACAGATGGACATTGATACCTTTATAAATACAGTGATGACCAAGGAAAAATCCTTCGTCGCTCGGGAAAATCGCGCCCTGAGCGAGCGCCAGCACACGGCCAAGGTCCTCTGCTGGGAGTACAATCGCCTTCATCCCGACGACGAGGCGCGCCGCCGCGAGATCATCGGAGACCTCTTTGGCAGCGCCGAGGGGCCGGTGTTCATCCAGCCGAGCTTTCACTGTGACTACGGCTTCAACATTCATTTTCACGGCTTTGCCTTCATCAATTACAACGCCGTCATCCTCGACACGGCGCCGGTGCACATCGGGGGCGGCGTGCTCATTGCGCCGAATGTCTGCCTGGCTTGCGCGAGCCACGCCCTGGATGCCGCTCAGCGCCTCGACGGCGTGAGCCCGTCGGCGGCCATCACCATCGAGGACGAGGTCTGGATCGGCACAGGCGTCACCGTCTGCGGCGGCGTGACCATTGGCAAGGGCAGCGTCATCGGCGCAGGCAGCGTCGTCAACCGCGACATTCCGGCGGGCGTCGTCGCCTGCGGCGTGCCTTGCCGCGTGCTGCGGCCGCTGACCGAGGCCGACAAAATTGACCCGGGGGAGATCATCGTCCTCGACGGTGCCGACTGGTCGGATTGAGAGGAGGGAGAACATGAAAACACTCAACTACTACACAGTGGATGGCGCCCTGGGCTGGAGCCAGGATTGGTTTCGCGATTGGTGGATGCACGTCGGCGGCTGCGCGGCAGTGACCGCCTGCGACCTCAGCATCCTCCTGGCGCGGGACCACGGCTTGCGCGCCCTCTATCCCTTTGATGCGGGCGAGATTTCTCGCGCCGATTACCTCGCCTTTGCAAAAATCATGAAGCCCTATCTCAAGCCGCGCTTTTCGGGCATCGACAAGCTCTCGATTTACACCGAGGGCCTCGGCCGCTACGCCGCCGACCGTGGCGTGAAGCTGCCGCTGGTGGCCCTGGAGGGCGACGCGCCCTGGCAAGAAGCGGCGCGCCTCCTGCGCCGGCAAATCGACACCGACCTCGTCGTGCCATTTTTGCTCCTGCACCATCAGGACAAGGCCCTGGACGACTGGCAGTGGCACTGGTTCAACCTCGCTGGCTATGACACCGCCACAGGCCGCCTCCAAGTCCGCGCTATCACCTACGGCGCCGAGCACTGGTTGGACTTCCAGAACCTCTGGGAAACCGGCAAAGACCGCAAAGGCGGCCTGGTGATCGTGGATTTATAGAAAGCGAGACGAATGAGAAAGTGGATACCAATATAAAATCAGAAACGGCAGCTGTTTCAAGTGAAGAAAGGGAGACGGTGTACCTATCGTCTATTCCAGCGCAGAGAGAAAAAATTATCAAGGGATTACAGACGCCGCTGGATGACTGCTTGGAGGAAAACGACGTGGAATGGTAGCCGTCAAGAAATGAGTAGCGACACAGCAATGGCTTTCGGGCCATTGCTTTTTTTGTGCGCTGCGCGCGATAGAGGCGGACATTGCAGGTACAATGGTGGTATTGAATTGATGAGAGGAGACCTACCATGAACCACTACTTGACCGCCGCAAATCTCGCTGCCTTCCGCACCCACCTCCGGGAGGAAGAACGCAGCCCCGGCACCATCGACAAATACGGCCGCGACCTGCGTGCCTTCGCCCGCTGGCTCGCTGGGCGCGCCGTCACCAAGGAGGGCGTCAGCGCTTGGAAGGCGAGCCTGCAGGAGGCGGGCTACGCGCCCACGACCATCAACGCCATGCTCGCCAGCGTCCACAGCTTTTTCGCCTTCGCAGGCTGGGGCGACTATCGCGTCAAATACCTGCGCATCCAGCGCCGCCTCTTTCGCGACACGACCCGCGAGCTCACCCGCGCCGACTACGAGCGCCTCGTCGGCACCGCCTGCGCACGCGGCCAGCGGCGATTGGCGCTCGTCATCGAAACCATCGCCGCCACCGGCATCCGCGTCAGTGAGCTGCGCTACATCACCGTCGAGGCGGCGCGCGCCGGACGCGCCGACATCGCCCTCAAGGGCAAGATCCGCACCATCCTCATTCCCGCCAAGCTCTGCAAAAAATTGCGCACCTACGCCAAGCACAAAAAAATCACCTTCGGCGAGATTTTTCTCACTAAAGGTGGTCATAGTCTGTCGCGCAAACAAATCTGGGCAGAAATGAAGCGCCTCTGCACGGCTGCCGGTGTCGACCCGCGCAAGGTCTTTCCCCACAACCTACGCCATCTCTTTGCCGTCACTTACTACAAGGTCAGCAACAACATCGCCCACCTCGCCGACCT
Source organism: Peptococcaceae bacterium (assembly GCA_030524315.1). Lineage (GTDB taxonomy): Bacteria > Bacillota > Peptococcia > Peptococcales > Peptococcaceae > UMGS1590. The sequence continues at coordinate 36,192 of JAUNGU010000010.1, read as the reverse complement.
CCTCGGTCACTCGTCCATCGAAACCACCCGCCTCTACCTCGTCACCAGCGGCCAGGAGCACGCACGCGACCTCGAGCGGCTAGGATTCGTCCTATGAAAAAAGACCAGCCCAGGACAAAATGAACATTTTGTCCCCAGCCAGCCCTCGTTAGTCAGCGATAATATAGTTAACAATATTAATATATCATCATTTGTTTCTGAAAGCAATGATTGCATCAACTTTTGGACATGGAAAATTCAGCCGCAGTTAAAAAATATTTTGCGGCAACCTTCGTGCGCCCAAAAATAATCGGCTGAACGCCCAGCGCCGATTATTTTTGGCAGGATGAGATTTTTTGTGCCATCCACTAGGACAAAATGTTCATTTTGTCGCTGCCATCCTTCGCAAGCAGCGCAGGACCTTTATAGAAAGGAAGCGAGCAACATGTACAAAAAAGTATGGATGCTTTTACTGTCGTTGTGTCTCCTGGTGGGATTGATTCCGACCATGGCCATGGCAGCAGATGAGGCGCAAGGCACCAGTGGCGGTATCGCTTGGTCGATTGCTGCTGACGGCACCTTGACCATTTCACCAGCAGAAACAACAGAAGCAGGGAAAATGCCAGATTACACTAAGGGTCAACAGCCTTGGACGAATTCAATGGCAGATATTAAAACCATCATCATTGAAGATGGCGTGACAAACATAGGAAATCATGCCTTTAATGGTGCGTCATCCCTTGAAAAGGTAGAGATGGCGGATTCTGTGGTGAGCATAGGTTTAGGTGGATTTGCAGACACATCTCATCTGCAATCTATGACATTGAGTCCGAAACTAGAAACGATTGGGCAATATGCTTTTACGAGAAGTGGTTTAGCCTCTATTACGATTCCTGACAGTGTGACAAAAATTGACCAAGGTGCCTTTCAGAGATGCCCTCATTTAACAAATGTGACTATTGGTAGCGGTGTTCAGGAAATGGGTAATACACCGTTCTATCTTTGCCCAAAGTTAGAAAAATTCGAGGTGTCATTGGATAATCCTACATTTTCCTCTATCGATGGTGTCTTGTTTGCAGAAAAAGATGGTGCATTATCTCTGGCACAATATCCAATCGCTAAGGCAGGAGAAACATATGCTATACCAGATGGTGTGACAGAAATTGGATATCGCGCTTTTTCAGGTAATGCAAATTTGCAGCAGATCACAGACTGGAATGATGTGACGACAATTGGTGTGGAAGCGTTTTATGTCAAAGAAGGAAAAGTTGGCGAGAGTGATATTACAAATAGCAGACTGACCTCGGTGGACTTTAGCAATTCCTTGGTAAGCACGGTGGAAGAATCGGCATTTCGTGATTGCAAGGTTCTTGCATCCGTTAAACTAGGTGAGAATATTACCGAAGTTCCTGCGAACTGCTTCAATGGTTGCACGAGTCTGGCAGATGTTGACTATGGGAGCGCAACGACCATTGGTGAGAGAGCATTTCAGAATACCGCTCTGAAAAAGATCGAATTTCCGGATACTGTCACAACAATTGGGCAATATGCTTTTGCAAACCACAGTGCAGATGTCATTGTTTTAGGCTCGGGGATATCCTCTGTCGATGAATTTGCTTTTTCTAATTCTCCAGAGAAGTCCTATGCAATTGATGCGACAAGAATGAGTGATAGTATTCAAGTTACAAATTGGGCGAATGCTTTCAAAAATAACAAACCAAATTCTGATATTCCTAGATATTTTTATTTCAGTAGTGATAATGTGTATGGCCGTATAGATGAGCGTCCAGTTTACGCCATCACAAACGGTGGCACTTTTGCCGAGGATACCAATTTTGCCAGCGATGCCCTTGCTACGCCAATTAAGGATGGTTATATTTTTGATGGCTGGTACACAAAAAATGGTGTAGAAAATAATGATTGGGGAAACCCTGTAAGTAAAATAGAAGCAGACGGACATTACTATGCTAAGTGGACACCAAGCAACGATTACAGCATTAATGATAAGAGCGTTGCTCTGGAAATGACCTACGGTGATGATGCCATTAGTAAAACAGTGAGTGTGACTGGTCCGGAAAATGATGCCAGCATTAAAGATGCTACAAGCAGTTCGAAAGCATTTGAAGTCAGTCGTGATGGTATGACCGTCACCATCACTGCAGCAGATGGTCTGAACGCAGGCACCTACACCGGCACTGTCTATGTCTACACCGGTGACGGCGCAAGCCATCGGATTGATGTTTCTTTGACAGTGAAAAAGGCAATGTTGAACGCTACCTATCAAGGGGAGACTATTCGTGTGGGCGAAACGCCGGCGCTGACCGTTGAAGTGAAAGGTTTTGTCAATGGCGAGACCGCAGATACAGCAACAGGCTACACCGCTCCAACGGTAAGCACGGACAAAACGGCCGTCGGCAGCTACGAGCTGACGCCAGTTGGTGGCGAAGCGACGAACTACGACTTTGAATACGTTCCTGGTACCTTGACCATCGAAGTGGCACCATCCACTGGCCCAGCCACCTACGCCATCGGCGTGGCTGATGCCGACCACGGCACGGTGGCCGTCAACCCTACCAAGGCTGTTCGTGGCAAAACCGTCACCATCACTGCCAAGGCCGATGCTGGCTACGAGGTTGACGCTGTCAAAGTCACCAACCGCAACGGCAAAGCTGTGAAGGTCACTGCAAACAGCGACGGCACCTACAGCTTCACGATGCCTGCATCGAAGGTGGACGTCAGCGTCTCCTTCAAGGCAGTGAGCGTCGATCCTCAGCCACAGCCAACGCCGGAAAATCCATTCACCGACGTGGCTGACGATGCCTTCTATCACGACGCCGTGCTCTGGGCCGTCGATAACAAAATCACCAACGGCACCAGCGCCACGACCTTCAGCCCTAATCTCGCCTGCACCCGTGCGCAGATGATCTGCTTCCTCTGGAACCAGGCCGGTCAGCCAGCGCCAAAGGGCGAAGAAATGCCATTCACGGATGTTGCCGAAGGGACGTATTACCACGACGCGGTACAGTGGGCGGTAGAAGAAGGCCTCGCTGCTGGCACCTCCAGCACGACCTTCTCGCCAAATGCGACGCTGACCCGTGGGCAGACCGTCACCTTCCTCTGGCGCGCTGCTGGCGAGCCAGCCGTGAACGCTGACAATAGCTTCACCGACGTCGCAGATAGCGCCTACTACGCCGATGCCGTCGCATGGGCTGTCGAAAACGGCGTCACCAATGGCACTGCAACGAACACCTTCAGCCCGGATGCCGATTGCACCCGCGGCCAGATTGTGACCTTCCTCTGGCGCGCTGCAAAATAACAGCAACCATCTAAAAATCCGAAGGCTGGGACAATACGTCTCTGCCGCAGAGCATAGAAAACCCCGATTTGGCTTGTGACCAAATCGGGGTTTTGTCGTGTGTGTAAATAATTTCTCGGGGCAGGCTGCCTCAGCGGCTGGTGTAGCGGTGGAGGATGGCGGCGACTTCGGCGCGGGTGGCGGTGCCTTTTGGATCGAGGATGCTGCCGGATTTACCGCCAATGATGCCGTCGCCAACGGCCCAGCTCATGGCCGAATTGGCCCAGCCGGAGATGCTGGCGTTATCGGCAAAGACCGAGAGATCGCCGCGGGTGGTCGTGTCGGCGCCTTGGTGGTTGCTGTAGTTGTAGAAGAGGGCCGCCAGCTGCTCGCGGGTGATGGTGTCGTTTGGCCCAAAGAGGCCGCCGCCGTAGCCCGAGGCGACGCCGGTGCTTTCTGCCCAGATGACGGCCTTGGTGTAGTAGGCGCCGGGGGCGACGTCATAGAAAGGATTGCTCGTGCTCACGGCTGGCTCACCAGCGAGGCGGTAGAGGATGGTGACAATCTGGCCGCGGGTCGTCTGGCCCTGGGGTGAAAAGAGATTGTCGCTGGTGCCGCGCATAAGGCCTTCCTCATAGACGTAGCGGACGTCGTCATAATACCAGCTGCCCGCGATGACATCGACAAAGCCCATGGCCGGATGCTCGTCGCCGTTGTGGGTCCAGTGGGCGTAGAGGGTGGTGTCGGCGTCAAAGACGGTGTCGGTGGTGACGCGCTCGCCGCCGTTGGCAGCGGTGTACCAGCCGTCAAAGGTGTAGCCGTCGCGGCTGACGGTCGGCAGTGTGCCAAGCTTGCCGTCAGTCGTCGAGAGGCTTGCCGGATTGACCGAGCCGCTGCCTGCGTCAAAGGAAATGGTGTAGACGCCCGTTGGCGGATTGTCGGCATCGCTAACGGCCAGGGTGAAGGTGCTGACGAGGCCGCGGCCGCAGTCGTAGCTGTAGGTGATGGTGTCGGTGCCGTCATTCGCGGTGAGAATGCCATCGGTGACGGTGGCACCCTGCCATTCAAAGGCGCGGCTGGCGTCAAAATCACCGGGAAGGTGCGACAGGTCGAGGCTGTGGTTGCTATCCAGGGCGACGGTGTAGCGATTGTTTGCGAGACCCAAGCCGTCGGCGTGGAGATAGGTATTGCCAGTGATATTGAGGCTCGTCAGCTGGTTACCTGCCGCATCCAGCGTCTCAAGCTGGGTTGCAGCGCTCGTATCGAGGGTCGTCAGGCGGTTGTTCGCGCAGCGCAAATCGATGAGGTTGGCGAGGTTTGCCAGATCCAGACTGCGCAGTTTGTTGCCGCTCACGTCAAGGGTCGTCAGCGCCGTGTTGGCGGACAGATCCAGCGCGGTCAGATTGTTGTCGCTGCAATCGAGGGAGGTCAGGGCTGTGAAATAGTCGATGCCGTCGAGGCTTGCAATGTCCTTGGCGGAGACGTCGAGGCGCGTGACGGCGTCGCGCTCGGTCTGGGACAGCTGGCCGTCGCCGTTGGTGTCAATGGTATCAGAAACGATGCTGCGGAAAGCGGCATCCGGGAAGTTATTGCTATCCACGCTGACGCCCATGAGCTCGGTGTTGCCACTGCGCAGTTGGGCCGCCTCGGCGGCAGCGGGCACGGTGGTGGCAGAGAGCGCGGCGACGAGAAGCGCGGCGATGAGTTTTTTGTGATGCATCTGTCATCTCTCCTTATGAAGTGTCAAAGCATATGGCCAAATTTCTTGCCATGTACAGACCATCTTAATGATTTTTTGCGGACAATTCAAGGCTCTGGGCAATTCTTCATAACATCCTAAGAATTAGGCGAGCCTGACAGGGCAAAAATGGCAAAAAGAAAACGACAGGAAAAAGGTCCTGCCGCAAAAATTTACAGAGCAGTGTCTAGGAGAGGGGGCCCTTGCGGGCGTTTGACGCCAGAAGGACGCTCGCCAAAATCAGCGCCGCGCCGCAAATGTCGCGCAGCGTGAAGCGGTCGCCCATGAGCAGGAAGGAAAAAATCGCGCTAAAGACCGGCTCCATGGCAAAAATCAGCGCTGTGCGCTCGGCGCTGGCAAATTGCTGGGCAATCGGCTGGCTGACAAAGACGAAGACGCCGTTGACCAGTGCCAGGACGAGAATCACCGTCCACTGCACGCCCGTCGTCGGCAGCATCGGCGTGTTGAACAGCGCCAGGCAGATCCAGCCCAGCACCGCCATGGCGATTTGCTGAATGACGCCGATGAGGATGGCGCTCTCCTTTTTGGCCATGCCGCCGGTCATGGCAATGTGCAGGGCGTAAAAGAGGGCGCTGGCGATGCAGAGCACCGCGCCCATCGACAGCTGCAGGCCGTCCTTGAGGGAGAGCAGGGCGATGCCCACGGTGGCGCTGAGAATCCCCACAAAAATCCGTCGCTCGGGCAACTGTCTGAGCCAGATTGCCACCAAAATCGGCACAAAGAGAATCTTGGCGCTGGCGAGAAAGCCCGCCGTCGAGGCGTCGGTGGTTTGCACGCCGTAGACCATCGTCGTGCTGCCGAGAAACATGGCGATCCCCAGCACCGTGCCGTAAACCACCGCGCGCCTGCTGACGCCTGCCGCAAAGCTGCGGCGAAAGAGGGCCAGACAGACCAGCGAGGCGATTGTGAAGCGCAACGCGATGAGCTCAAAGGGCGGAATGTCCCGCGCGCCAATTTTGATCACCACGTACGACAGCCCCCAGGCCATTGTGTCCAGCACCAAAAGCGCCGTCGCCGCCTCGGCCGACATGCCCACCCGGCGAATTTTTTCAAACATCGTCCTCTCCTCCTCGCGCAAAATCTATCTATACTATAGCATATTTGCGCCAACTGTCGGCGCTGGAAAATCAGAATAGTGAGAAAATAATTTTATGCTTACACCCGCGCGGAAAAACTGCACGTTCGCGTAAGGATGATGGTATAATAGGCAATAATTCATTCACAAAGGAAGTGATCGCTATGGAACAAACCGCCAAGCGTGAACAAACGATTATCCGCGCGAGCATTCTCGGCATCCTCACCAACCTCCTGCTCGTCGCCTTCAAAGGCGCCGTCGGCATGATCTCCGGATCGATTGCGATTCTCATGGACGCTGTCAACAATCTCACCGACGTGCTCTCGAGCGTCGTCACCATCGTCGGCACCAAGATGGCAGGGCGCGCGCCCGACCGCGGCCATCCCATTGGCCACGGCCGCCTCGAATATTTGACGACGATGGTCGTGGCGCTGATCATTCTCTATGCCGGGGTGACGGCCTTTGTCGAATCGGCCAAGAAAATCATCCATCCGGCAGAGGTACATTATTCGCTGGTGACGCTCGTGATTTTGACGGTGGCAGTGGCGGCCAAGCTTGCGTTGGGGACCTTCGTGCGCAGCCGCGGCCGCGCCGTCGGCTCCGGCGCCTTGGAAGCCTCGGGCCTCGACGCCCTCTATGACGCGATTATTTCGGCGTCGGTCTTGCTTTCGGCCCTCATCTACATGGCCACGGGTGTGGGCCTTGAGGCCTTCGTCGGCGTTGGCATCGCCGTGATGATCACCAAATCCGGCATCGACATGCTCGGCAGCGCCGTCAACTCCGTCATGGGCAAGCGCGTCAGCAGCAAGCTCTCGCGCGAGGTCAAGGCCACCGCCGCCAAGGTCGACGGCGTCCTCCAGGTCAACGAGCTCTACCTCAACGACTACGGCCCCAACACCTTCGTCGGCTGCCTCAACGTCGAGGTCGAAGAAAGCCTGAACGGCAGCGCCCTCAACCACATCACCCACCACATCCAAAAAAACGTCTACAAGGAGCACGGCGTCGTCCTCGTTTCCGTCGGCTTTGACGCCGTCAACGTCGGCGACCAGCGCATTCTCGCAGACGCCGCCCGCGTCAAGGACGCCATCCTCAGCGAGCCCGGCGTGCTGGAAATGCACGGCTTTATCATGGACACCCAGAACCAATTTGTCCACCTCGACGCCGTCGTCGATTTCTCCGTCAAGGATCTCGACGCCCTTCACGCCAGCCTCGTCGGCAAGGTCAAAACCCTCTTCCCCGGCTGGCGTATCAAAATCAACATCGATCCGGATTTGAGCGACTAAAAAAACGTGTATCGTCATCGTGACGGTACACGTTTTTTGGTTGCCTTATTTTTTGACGAGGTAGCGCAGCCGCGACGACCTCACGCGCCACCACCCACAAATCCACATCGAAGACACCGCCCTCCCCATCGCCTGGGATTACGCCTCCCCCTACAGCCTGCTCTACGCAAAAACACCACCAGCAGACGTCCAACGCTTCGTCGCACGCGTTGGGCAGATTGTGGAGTTGCAGCATTAAAAAGCCGACGGACGGGAAATTCCTGTCCGCCGGCGCGTGTTTGCCTGGAGTGGGGGTTAAAGGATTAGAGGTGATGATTTTTTGAGTGGTCGTTCGTGGAATTATTAAATCCAGACTCGGAAAATACCTACAGCGACACAAAACCAAATATAGATTGCGCATATAAATGGAAGGATGAGAAGTTTTTTGAACAGCTTGTCTCGTTCTTTATCGTCATCCAAGCCAGCCAAGGCCATCCCGCCAGCTGTTGAAAATGGTGAACATCCCGTGTAAAGACCAGGGATAGCAACCATCGTGAAAAGCAGAATCGGTGACAATCCAGTAGCAGTAGCCAATGATGGCACCAATAGAGATAGCGTTGGAATAACAACACCCAAGGTTGCGGCAAAAAAGCTCATAATGGATGCGGAAAGGGTTAGCATGTATGGTGCAAAGGTGCTATTTACATTATCCGCAACCCATTCAGATAGCAAATCGACCAATCCGCCGGTAATTGCAATTTGAATAAGCATCCCCATTGCGCAAATCATAATGATGATATTAAATGGCACCTTGTGAATCGCTTCTTTTTCGTTGCCGACTTTCAGCAAGCAACAAAGGATAATCCCAATGGCGCAGCAAACGGTTGAATCGCAGAATTTTGCAATGAGACCAATGGCGGCGCTACTTGGCAAAATGGTTTTGAGCAACGCCGGTAAAATAATCCCTGCCATCACAAGAACAATAATGTACAGGTTTTTCTTTTGAACATTCGTAAATGGTTCAGGCTCATCAATATCAACCTTTGGTGTTTTGTACCCTTTCAGAATAATGTAGGCAGCTAAGAAAAAGATGCTCATTGAAATCAAGCAGTTGATCCAGACATTCATAGCAATGACGCCACCCTGATCTGCGTATCCTATATTTTCTGAGACTTGCTTGATAACAATACCGCCAACACTAAATGGCAATTGACTACCAATTGTTGCACCCGTCAAAATGAGAATGGTCGCCAACACACGAGAAATTTGCGAGCGAATGCAGACTGCCATGATAACTGGTGAAAGAAAGGCGAATACAGCCGGTGCGCCCGCACCGGTGCCTGCAAAGAAAATGCAGATGAGGAAAAGAACGATTGGTAAAAATGCCGGATGATTGCGGCTCTTGTAAATCAATAGCTCAGAAACCTTCAGCAGGGTGCCATTGGAAATGGCAAAGCCGTAAAAGAGAGTAATGATAAACAGCATCAGAAAGAGATAAATTGGCCACATGGCAGCAACCTCTTTGACACTGAAGCCGTAAATAAAAACGCCATTAATGAAGGCGAACGCCAAAGCATACCATCCAGTATTGACCTTGGTCGTAAAACCAAGTACCAACGAGAGAACCAGAGAGATAACAAACAATGCAGCAGCACTCATAACAAGCCCCCCTAACGGCGAATACGGTCGCGGAATTTGGTCGTTAATCCATCTTCCGTCAATGTAATGGTTTGGAATTTATTGTTCAGCAGAGGGTTTGTAAAGGTGTAATCTGTACGTTTGTGATAGGCACCACGAGATTCACGTCGTTCCACCGCTGAGACAGCACACGCTTCTGCCAGATCCAACAGATCCAATACTTCCAGACTACGCATGAATTCATGGGAATTTTCTGCCTGGAGCTTTTCTTTAGAATAATCTCTGAGATCACAAATATATTTTCGGCCAGCCGTTAACAAGGTTTCTGAACGCACCTTTGTGCCAACATATTCATCCATAATTTTTTGCAACGTTGTATTAGATTCCTTCCAGTTTGCGCCAGGTTCGTTACGCAAGAGGTGCGTATACAAATCCATTTTTTCTTGAATGACAGGCAAAGCGTTGACGTCATAATCTTCAACGTCTTTAATATATTGCGCAGCGTTCTCTGCAGAAAGATCACCAAAAACTGCCGCCGATGTAATATCCCCGCGAACATTACCAACGGACATCCCTGCTGCATACAACCCAGGAATCGTGCTCATGGATGACTCATCGACATCAATGCCGTTCATATAAAACATGTGCTCATATTGGCCGAATTCGATCATTTCTTTGCGCAAATCAATGTGATATTGATCGAGGTATTCGTTGATTGATGTGCAGCCTTCAGAAACGAGGGCTTTGCGCATATGCTTTTGATCTTCCTCGCTGATGCCGGTGCAATTCATGTAGACAGGCCCTTTACCAGATTCCATCATTTTAATAAAGCAGTCCTTCCACACATCTGCTGTAGGATCTGGAAGCTTTCGGCTGACATGAATATCTTTGACGAACGGCCCAACCAATTCTCCATGAATATCTGTCAGAGCACCAATCCATGTGCCCTTCCCGGAACGGGTGAAATACTTTGGCCCAGCGTGACGCGATGGCAGATCAAGATTGACCAAACGCGCGCCGGCTCTTAGCGCCATTGCCGCACCGCTCCCGGTGTTCGCTGGACAATGAGAGGTATTAAAAATGTAAGCCGGATTGTTGCCTGGATACATACGCATGGCTTCGCCAACTGCAATCAGTCCTGCCTTTGCTTGGAAAAGAATCATCTCTGGCTCATTCTCGCGGATATTAATACCGATCGCGCCAACGAACCGACCGTCTTCGTTAACGAGTATTTCGTTCACAATCACCTTGTTCATGATTTTTGCGCCGGCAACAAGCGCTGCCTTTGTCAGGCAAGCTTTTTGATTACTGCCATCATATTTCAAATGATAGAGACGTCGACCTGGCATTGCATGCCCTTCAAAATTCCACTGACCAGTTGGTCGCATGTTAATTCCATAGGATTCCCATTTTTCGATGACTGGGAAGGAGCGCTCCAGCATAATGCGAAACAGATTTGCATCCTGATTGGATCCAACCAGTGTATCCATCACCTCAGGCATAATTTGCTCAAAATCTTCACCGTGGTATTCTGGAATGTAGCACATAAAATGGTCGTTACCACCACAGCCATTACCGGAACGTTTCGTATTTGCTTTTTCAAGGATCAATGTATCCATACCATTTTCAGCAGCAGAAATCCCTGCCTGTAATCCAGCAATCCCTCCGCCAATGATTAAAAAGTCCGCTTTAACAATCGTTGGATGTTTTTTCAGTGACATAATTTATTCCCTCCCAGCTACATTTGGCGCAGGCATATGCAGCATCATATGTGACAATGGATAACGAATGCTGATGGCTTCTTTAGGGCAATCCATCACACAAGCACGACAGTGCCAGCATTCATCGGGATATTTCACCACAATGAGATTGTTTTCTTTTTTGATGACATCTAATGGGCAAATCTCTACGCAGGTTCCACATTGAATACATTTTTCTTGATTAATTAATGGAGGCATTCCTTCCACTCCCCTAACTATTTTCTTGATTTTGAAAAGTATGTGGCCACATCACTTATCACTACATCAAACTTATCATTTAAATTTATGGAAGTAAAATATTTAATTTATGGATAAGCCATCGCATAAAAGCATATGCCGAAATATGATGGTCTCCATGCAAAAATTCTATAAGCTTATTCTGGATAATAAAAAAAGAGCAATCTCTGCAGTAAACAGAAATTGCTCAGTGATAAGACAGTGTATGAAATTTTTAACGATAATCATAAATACTTGAGGGTTTGATCCTTGAGCATTTGTAAAACCTTTTGCTCTGCTTGACTCAGCGTCGAGCCTTTGTGAATCCAACCAATGATATAACTGGCGGAAAAATCTTGAACGTCGAGCGGGTATAGCTGATCTGTAAAACGTGCATTGCCAAAATCTAAACCAATATCTGCTCCGACTTGAAAGCCGTTTACTTTATTGACCAACTCTCGTTGAACAGAAGAATTGACCTGAACAGCTTCATTTCTATAGCCATGCTTTTTTAGATATTGATAGGCAACATCCTCCTCAAGATCCTTATTCGTAAAATAGGTATACGGAAAAAGATCCGAAATTTGCACAATCGATTTCGTTAATAATGGTGACTGGCATCCAACAGCAAATCGCATTGGCAGATGGATAAGCGGATGAAATGCAAGCTTACTTTTCATAAGTGCTTCGGGAAAGAACGGCGTATCCTCCATTTCACCTATTTGCAATAAGCCTAAATCAAGCTTACCCAACAGCACAGATGAAATGATATTTATATTATTATCTTGGTGAATTGTTAGATGAATACCGGGATACTGTTCCTTTAGAATCAGCCAAAGATCTGAAGCTAAGATATTAGAAATAAACGAGCCAGTACCGAGAGAAACATTGCCATTGAGACCATCCAGATTACTATTAAGCTCACGGATGAGCGCGATTTCTGAAAAAATATTATTCACATGCTCAAGAACTTGAAGGCCATATGGCGTAAATTCGACACCCTTTTTTGTTCGAATCAGTATAGTATAACCAAGCTCTTCTTCCAATTCCTTGATAGCGACACTAAGTGCCGATTGAGATTGAAAAGATTCTTGGGCAGCTTTGGATATGGAACCGTATTTATGTATGAGGATGAGCCCCCTGAGCTGTGATAATCGCATAAAGTAATCATCTCCTGTGTTATTCATCAGATGTTTGCATGAAAAGCATACCATATATTTTAAAAGAAAACATCATGCCATCTGTGAAAACAAAGTGCTAAGTTTCTAATCCGAGTGTAAAGAAACCATGGAAAAATACGAGCATCTCTCAGGTTCAAGAACATGGAGGGATGCTCGTATTTTCTGCGCTACCTGCGATAGCTCTCCGTTATCTCCAAGAGCTTGTGCACGCAGGGGGCGACGATGTCGTTGTGGCAGCGGCCGTCGGGCTGTTTGCCCCAGCCGAGGAGGTCGCCGCAGTCGGTGTGGTGGAAGGTGTCCTTGAACCAGTTGGTGTAGGACTGGACGGCTTTGATCATTGTGTCCTTGTCGTCGATGTAGAGGGCCAGCGCCATGGCGCCGCCGGTGATGGCGCCACAGGTGCGCTGGGTGCGCACGCCCCAGCCAAGGGCGCGCAACGCTTTTTGGCCGACGTCATCGCTCAATCCCAGCGGGTCCAATCCCGCCAGCTGATAGGTAATCTGGGTGCAGCAATAATCCCTGTCCTTTTTCAAGGCTTTGACCTGTTCTTCGATGGTCATTTTCCTCACACTCCTCAGTGAAAAAGTCGTTGGTTCCATTGTAGCACAAAGGAGATGAGGAGAGAGAACCGATAATAACGCAACAAGCGTCTCGCCGTGGTTTTCGGCGGGGCGCTTGTTGGTTTATCAGTAGAGCTCTTTGTAGATTTTGTAGATGCGGTCACGATCGAAGGGGACGAAGTTGTTGACGAGGAGGCGTTGTTGGTAAACCGGATACATATTTATAGTGTGTGTGTAGAAGGACTATTATAGTCGGTTGTACAGTAATGGTGAAACGCTTTAAATAATTATAACAATTATTCTTATTCTCTATCATACAAAGCATTAGTATAATTTATTTAAAAGATAAGATGATTCAAGATGATGGAGAAATATTGATAGAAGGGAAGACGTTCTGATGATTAAAGCAATTGACTGGCGAATGAGACCTCCGTATAGATCTTTTAAAGGGAGCATTTTGTACGAAAAATATGGCGATAATCCTGCTTGGCCGGAATCTGTCACCAAATTCTCGATGGATGCATTGATCAAAGAGATGGACGACAATGGTGTCGGAATCGGGATGGTCTCTATGCGAGAGGGAAACGATAATAATGATCTCGCCTTGATTAAGCAAGAATATCCAGGCCGTTTTCTGGGTATGGCGCATATTAATCCATGCGAAGGCAGTAAGGCGTTGGACGATATCGATCGTTATGTGATTGAAGGCGCTGGCGATACGATCATCATGGAGCCGGGACAGTATTTTATCCAGGACCCAATGCCGGCAGATGATCCGCGCTGCTATCCGATTTATGAAAAATGCGAACGCGAAGGCATTATTGTGACATTGACCTTCGGCGGATTGTTCTGCCATCGTCTGGAAAATTATAATCCGATTTTCATTGATCGCGTAGCTAGTGATTTCCCTGATTTGAAAATCGTTATTTCACATGGCGGCTGGCCATATGTGACAGAGATTTGCCATGTGGCATATTCGCACAAAAATGTGTACATTTCTCCGGATTATTATTTCTTCAAGATGAATCCGGGCTTTGATCAATATGTGATTGCGGCCAATAATATTTTGCAGAATCAGATTGTATTTGGCTCCTGCTTTCCGTCGAAGCCACTGGACTACGCAATGAATAATATCAGAAATATTGGTCTGACCGATGAAACGCTGGATAAGGTCTTGTATCATAATTCGGCAAAGCTACTAGGACTAGAATAGGTAAGAGAAGGAGGGGTGGTTTTTATGAGTGCTGAAAGCGTACAAAAGTTTAATATAAAGTCCACAGTGTATTGGATTATTGCATTAGGAATACCTGCATTAATAATGTTTGTTCCGATTACAAATACATTTACATCGGAGATACGGTCTTATTGTGCAATCACCATATTAATTATTCTGCTAATGGCTTTTGGCAAATTCAATACAATGCTTTTAGGGATCGCATTACCAGTGTTGTATACGATTTGTCATGTTACGACGTTAGATGTTGCGCTGAGTTCTTGGGAAAATAGTGTAGCGTATATTGTAATTGGGGCCTTGTTGTTTGCGACGGTTTTGCAACAAACAGGCGTTATCAATAGAATTACTTTTTGGTGCATGCAAAAAGCTGGTGGTTCTTTTAACCGAATGCTCTATATTTTTCTGGTTTTAGGAAGTGTCATAAGCTATTTTACGTTTGGTAATTGTTCGAAGTTGATGCCAACAATAGCATTTGGTTTTTGCTTGGCGCTAGGAATTGAAAAGAAAAAAGAAGGTATCATTTTGATGATGGTCAGTGGTGTATGCAGTATTACTGCACGATTACTGGCATATTATCCGGTTCAAATGGGACCAATGGTGGCTGCTGCTCAACAAATTGATCCTGATTTTTCAATAGCTATGCTGGATCCTCTGATTTATGGATGGCCGATCATTCCATTCATGCTTGTATATTTATGGATCTTAACAAAGATGTATAAAACCAAGGATAGTGATATTAGCGGAAGCGCTGACTATTTTAAAACTGAATATGAGAAGCTTGGTCCATGGAAAAAAGAAGAGAAAAAGGCATTAGTGTATGCTTTTGTAATAGTTGTATATCTTTTTACACAGCCATTGCATGGATTTAGTGCTGATTACGCTTTTATGGTCATTCCATGGTTAGCGTTTTTCCCTATAGTAAATTTAGCAGATTCAGCTACAATCAAAAATTTATTGCCGAAATTGGATATTATTTTCTTTATTGTAGGTTGTTTATCAATTGGTATTGTTGGCTCAAGTCTCGGGGTTACAGATCTTTTAACAGATATTTTAACTCCAATCTTTTCTAACTTGAGTAGTTCAGAATTTTTATTCGGTATTTTAGGTGTAGGCGGTGCTGCTAATATGTTACTGACACCATTAACATTGGTAACGTCGTTCTGCACGCCAGTTGTATATATTGCGGATATGCTTGGACTAGGGTTTATGCCTGTATTGCTATCGCTATATTATACTGTCGATTTTCTATTTCTACCTCACGAGGTTCCAGCGTATTTATATCTATTTGCGTTTGGAGTCATGTCGATGAAGGATTTTATTAAGCTTCATTGTATAAAGAATCTGTTGTTCTTAGTATTTTTTGGATTAGTAATGATACCGTGGTGGCATATTTGTGGCATTTTATAGACAATAAGGAGAGAAAAATTATGAGAAAGATTATTGATTTTCGAGTTCGTGTTCCGTATGGAGAATTTTTAAAGGCTGGGTTTTATAGTGACATTCCAAAACGGACAAGCGTAGCGTCAGGCAAATACAATATGCATTTGCCACAATCGGTCTTTGAGGGTTCTATGGAAAGGCTGATTCAGGAAATGGATGAATTAAATATTGTGAAAGCTGTGGTGCCAGCACGCAATGCGTTTAATATTCCAAATAAGGAAATGGAATCACTTCTGGAGGATTATCCAGGCAGATTTATTACCTTTGCACAGGTATCTCCGCTAGATGGTCAAAAAGCATTGGATGAGATTCAGCGATATGTTATTGAAGGCAAATGTACAGGTGTTGTAGTTGAGCCTGGTTATGGTCCGAAAAATGAAAAGATGGCTGTTAATGATGAAAGGATGTATCCTATTTACGACCTATGTCAAAAACAAGATATACCAATGATGATTGGGTTTGGTGGGATGTTACACCCTTCGCTAAAATTATTCCAGCCAGTTGATATAGATACTGTGGCTGAAGATTTTCCAAATCTTCGCTTGCTATTGGCACATGGCGGATGGCCTTATGTTCAAGAAATGATGTGGGTCGCATTGGTTCGAAAAAATGTATGGTTAATGCCTGATTTATATATGTATTCAACGCCTGGAATGGTAGATTACGCCATGGGTGCAAACACTGTTGTAAAAGAAAAAATTATTTGGGGTTCGGCATACCCAATTGTTTCTCAAAAAGAATCATTGAATAAATACCTTAATAGTGGTATTTATGAAGAATTCCTAGATAATGTTTTATATAAAAATGCGTTGCGTTTCTTGAAACTCAGCGAAAGTGAGTTGTAATTTATAAGGCGGGAAATAAAATGCAAATCTTCAACAAAATTTTTGAACCCATTTCAATAAAAAATCTCACATTACCTAACCGGCTTGTCGTTTCTGCAATGAGAACAAATATGGTCAATGATAAAGGCGTTATTGATGAACGGTACATTTATTATCATGAAGAGAAAGCAAGAGGCGGATGGGGTTTAGTCATCACAGAGAATTGCTTGATTAATCCAGAGTCAGGTGTTAGTAAATGTCTGCCGGGATTGTATAATGATGAGCAAGTTGATGCGTTAAAAAATCTGACCGACCGAGTTCACAAAGCGGGGGGACATATTGCGGCGCAAATTTATCATGCTGGTCGTGCGGGAAATGTTGAAATAACAGCAGATAAGCAGTTGGTTGCACCTTCACCGATTCGAGATTTCACAAAAAAAGATATTCCTCGAGCGCTGACAATTCAAGAAATCCATGAACTTACCGAACAATTCGCTCAAGCAGCTTTGCGAGCAAAGAAAGCAGGCTTTGATGCAGTGGAAATTCATGGTGCATCGGGATATTTGCTCAGCCAATTTACTTCTCCGTATTCAAATAAACGTACAGATAAGTATGGTGGTTCTACCGAAAATAGAACGCGATTTTCAATTGAAGTTGTAAAACGAGTACGTGAATTGGTAGGTGAAGACTATCCGATTTTTTATCGATTGACTACTAATGAGTATCTGGATGGTGGATTGGGGATTGAAGAAGCAAAAGTCGTTGCAAAATTGCTCGAGCAGGCCGGTGTAGATGTGATGCACTGCACGCAAGGTGTTTTTGTGACAAATGAATATACAACACCGCCATATGCTGTGACTAAAGGAAGTTTGATTTCTAATTCGGCTGCAATAAAAAGCATTCTGAATATCCCTGTTATAGGGGTCGGTGGTCATGTCAATACTCCGACTATGGCTGAGACCATATTACTTTCAAATCAAGCGGATATGGTGACAATGGCTCGTGCTTCTTTAGCTGACCCATTTTTGCCTGTGAAAGCGAAAAATGGAGACATTGAAGATATCCTGCAATGTATTGGGTGCGTTCAAGGCTGTTTAGGTCCAAGAAAAAATGGTATAAGATGTTTGGTAAATCCTTTAACAGGGAGGGAAAAAGAATTTCCAAAGATTCCTGCTAGGCAGCCTAAAAAGATTTTGGTCGTTGGAGGTGGAATTTCAGGTTGTGAATTTGCCATCATGGCTGCTCGCCAAGGACACAGGGTTTCATTAATAGAAAAACAGGATCATTTAGGTGGGCAATGGTGTGCAGCATGTATGCCTTATGGAAAAGCGGATTTTGCCAATCTGATCAATTGGCAGAGGCATGAAATGGATAAGTATCAGGTTGAGATTAAACTGAATACGGAATTGAGAAAAGATATTTTAAGTAAGGAATTGCCAGATGTTCTTGCTATAGCGATTGGCAGTATCCCTTCTGTTCCGCCAATTGATGGGCTACAAGATTGTGGCCTTTTGGCCCAAGATGTCTTGTTAGGGAAATGTGATACAGGAGATTGTGTAGTTGTTATTGGTGGAGGATTGGTTGGTGCTGAAACGGCCGAATTTTTAGCTCTCCAAGGAAAACGTGTTTCTATTGTTGAAATGTTATCTGATATAGCTAGTGAAGCAATGAAAAATCCACGGAAACTCTTACTGAAGAATCTTGAGAATCATCATGTGTCTACTTATACTGACAGCAAGGTTGTAAAAGTTTCTCCTACACAAGTAGATATCATAAATCAGGCAGGGAATTTGCAAGAGATAGTATGTGATACAGTGGTTGTTGCTACGGGAAGCAGGCCAGCAGAGATTGATGGGGGAATGATTAACGAATATAGTGGTAAAGTGTTGTATGTAGGAGATGCATGTAAAGTAGGAAATGGTTTATTGAACTTACAGGATGCTCTTGAAAAAGCCTATAGCTTGTAAAGGACGCTTATGTGAAAGAGACGCAGCATGAAAAATGCGGCGTCTCTTTTAAAGTTTGTTCGAATCAGAGTTGTATAATAAAATTATGTCATATGCTATACTTTTATTATAGACTTTTGATGAGAGAGGGCTGAATCGTGCAAATAAAGCAATTAGAATATTTAGTGGAAATTTCTCGCCGAAATTCATTTAATAGTGCAAGTGAGCATTTATATATTACGCCTCAATCATTGAGCCGATCTATAAGTGGTCTGGAGGATGAACTTGGTTTTAAAATATTTGAAAGAAGTTCACGTGGTGTGCGGTTTACTCGAGAAGGTGAAAAATTTTTAGAAGCAGCAAAAGACATCACTAAACGCTATTATCAGGCAATAGAAGAAATTGATGCATATCAACAGCGTGCTCAAGAAATATGTAGTGGGAAGTTATTTGTATATGCGCATTCTGTCTTGACAATGTCTGTTTTACCGTCGATGATATCCGCCTTTTGCAAGGAGTATCCCTATATAGATTTGATTTTGCTCGATGGCGACTCAAGCAGCATAACAAATAAGTTGATAGTTAATGATGTAGAAAAAATGGCTAATCTAGGCATCTTAACAATTCCAAAAAACGACGATGACATGCAAAAATACTATAAGAATCAGAAGGGGTATCATTTCCTCCCATTAACTCAAGGAGAATATATTTGTTGTGTAAGCAAGAATTCAGAGTTAGCTTCTAAAAGAAATATATCGTTAAAAACAGTTAGTCAATATCCACTGGTGCGGTTTATTAATAGCTTTGGCGATACGAGTGCTGTACAATCTCATTTTTTTAAACCATATGGGGAACCACGTACAGGCTTTTCTACAACAAGTATTGGCTCTTGGATATCTGCGATAGAGAACAATGTAGGGATAGGAATTATTAACAATATTGTATTATCTGACGCCTCTGCGATTCGCGATAAGTTTGAAAAAGTAGTGACCTTGTCGATAAGAGAAAAAACAGCATTAGAAGTTGGGCTATTGGTGCCTGCAGAAAGTGCCTGTTATGTAGAAATATTTATTCAGTTTATATTGAAGGCTTTCGAGAAAATTTAAAGGATGGAATAATTATAGAATACAAAACGCAACAAGCGCCTCGCCGTGGTTTTCGGCGGGGCGCTTGTGCGTTTATCAGTAGAGCTCTTTGTAGATTTTGTAGATGCGGTCGCGGTCGAAGGGGACGAAGTTGTTGACGAGGAGGCGTTGTTGTTTTTCGTAGACACTGTCGGCGAATTCGGCGATTTGGGCTTCGGTCATGCCGTAGGCGTGGAGGGGCTTTTTCTGGACGAGGTGGTTGAGGAGGGCTTCGAGCTGGTCGTAGACGTCACTGACGTCGCAGTCGAGAATCTCGGCCATGGTGTGGTTGAGGGTGGCGATTTCGCCGTCCTGCTTGATTTCCATGTAGTTGCGCATGACGCCGGTGAACATGGCGTAGTTGGATTCGCCGTGGGGCACGTGGAAGGTGCCGCCGAGGGGATAGCTCAGGGCGTGGACAGCGGCGCAGCCAGCGTTGCTAAAGGCGACACCGGCGTAGGTGGAGGCGAAGAGAAAATCTTCGATAATCGGCTTGCGGGCGTCGGGGCCGTCGGCGGCGATTTTTTTGAAGCCGCGGAGAATGAGGCGAATGGCTTCATAGCTCAGGAGCTTGGAGATTGGCGTGGCCTTTGGCGAGAGGGCAGATTCGACGGCGTGGACGAGGGCGTCGATGGCGCTGGTGGAAAATGGCCCCATCGGCAGATCTTCCAGAAGCGCTGGGATGAGCACGGCGTCGTCGGCAAACATGGCGGGCGTGCCGTAACCGGCCTTGGTGCCGCGGCTGACCAGCGCCAGCGCTGCCACAGAGGTGACCTCGCTGCCGGTGCCGCAGGTGGTTGGAATGAGGACGAGCTGGCGCGCCTTGGTCGGCGTGCGCTTGCCGTCAAAAAGATCGAGGACGGGCGTGGTCTGGTCGAGGACGAAGAATTTTGCCACGTCGAGCACCGAGCCGCCGCCGACGGCGATGACACGCTTGTAGTCACCTGTGAGATCGCGATCGATGGCTTCGATCATCTCATCAGTTGGCTCGCCTGCGCCATAATCCTTGGGATGAACGACGGCGCAAGGGAGACCGAGCGGCGCGAAATAGTCATTATAGAGATGGGGGTTGATAAAGAGGACGTCGTCAGCGGTGATTTGGAAATTGTCGACAAATTCCTGCACAGAATCGAGACGGTGCAGGGTGGGCTTCATTAAAAATTGGCTCATGAGAGCGCCTCCTTTTTGGTTCTTAGATGGTTTCATTGTAAAACTTTTTCGCCAGGCGGGCAAGGGCGTCGCATTGCTTCTTGATTAACAGCGGTCTTTTGTCTATGATGAAGGGACAGGAGGATGGTCATGTATTATTTTATTGTCAATCAGACCAGCGGGCGCGGCCGCGCCGCCAAGCGCTGGCACAAAATGAAGCAGGGAATGCTCGCGGCAGGCGTTCCTTTTCGCGAGTGGCGCACGCGCCGCAAGGGCGACGCCACGGCGCTGGCGCAGGCGGCAAGCCGCTTGCCCGATGAAAATATTCGCCTGGTCGTGGTCGGCGGCGACGGCACCATCAACGAGGTGATTAACGGCATTGATGATTTTGAGCGCGTGGCGCTCGGCGTTGTGCCGGCGGGCTCGGGCAATGATTTTGCGCGGGGGCTGGGCATGGCGCGCTCGCCCTTTGCGGCGCTGGCACAGATTCTCGCTTCTGACGGCCGACGCCGCATCGACCTTGGCGAGGTGCGCCTCGATGGCCACGCGCCGCGGCGCTTTGGCATTAGCGCGGGCGTGGGCATGGACGCCTGGGTCTGCGAGCAGGTGGACAAGACCGCGCAAAAGGCCTGGCTCAATCGCCTGGGCATCGGCCAATCGGCCTATCTCGCCAAGGTGCTGCCTGCCCTCGGCAATTTGCAAACGTCGGCGGCTGCGCTGCGTTTTTCGCGTGGCAGCGAGGTCGAGGCGCGGACGGCGGACTCGCTGATTTTTCTGGCGGCAATGAACTTCCCCTGGGAAGGCGGCGGCGTCAAGCTTGCGCCCGGGGCCAACGCCCGTGATGGGCTCCTGACGGTGCGCGGGGCGATGGATCTGCGCTTTGCAGAAATCTTGCGCCGGGTGCCGGGGCTCCTCGCCGGTTGCGCAGGCGATTCGGCGCAGCTGCCGCTGGTGCGTGCCGAGGAAGTCAGCGTCGCGCTTGCGCGCTCGCTGGTCGTCCACGCCGACGGCGAGGTCCTCGGCCGCGGCCGTCACGTCACGATGCGCACCCTGCCGCGACAGCTGCGCGTCCTCATCTAGGGACGAAAAACGTTTCCATCGCGCCAGAGATGGCGTATAATAGAAGGAACAATCCTACAAGAAAAGGGGGATTTTGCGTATGATAGAAATTGTCGCAGATAGCACCTGTGATTTGCCAAAAAATCTCATTGAAGAATACAACATCCACGTTTTGCCCTTGCATATTCTCTTGGGCGAGGAGGACCACCTCGATGGTGTCGACCTGACGTTGGAGGAACTCTTCGCCTGGTCCGACGCCCATCAGGCGACGCCGAAAACCTCGGCGCCGTCTCTCCAGGAGGCGATCGTCCTCCTCGAGCCCTTGGTGGCGACGGGGGCAGAGGTCGTCTGTCTGCCGATTTCGGCCAAGCTCTCGGCCTCGGGCGACGTGCTCAGGCTCGCGGCCGAAAAGCTCGGCGCCACCGACCAGGTCCACATCATCGACACGAAAAACGTCTCTACCGGCCTCGGCGTCCTCGCCATGAAGGCCGCGCAAATGGCGCGTGACGGCGCGGACGTCCAGGAGATTATTCGCACGATGGAGGATCTGAGCGCGCGGCTGACGGTGACCTTCATCGTCGACACCCTCACTTATCTCTATCGCGGCGGGCGGTGCAGCGGCGTGGCAGCCCTCTTTGGCAATGTGCTGCGCATCCATCCGCGCATCCTCGTCAACGACGAGGGGGCGCTGGTGCCCGACAAAAAATACCGCGGCAAAATGGACCACGTCACCCAGGTCTACCTCGAGGAAATGCTGCCGCTCTTGGCAGAGGCGGATCCGATGTGCGCCTTCCTCATTCATTCCACCTGCACCCAGGCGGAAATCGATGCCGCCGTCGCCAAAATTCGCGCCCTCGGCCATTTCGAGCACATTCTCGTGGGCTGCACCGGTGGCGTCGTCTCAAGCCACTGCGGGCCGGGGACCTTTTGCATCGGCTATTTCAAACACGCGTAATCCCATGGCTGTCGGCTGACAGCCATTTTTTTGTGGGCAGGGATATGCTACACTGAAGCCAAGGATTTTGCGAAAGAAGGGATATTTTGAAACACGATATTTTGCGCAACAAAACCTTTCTCTATCTCACGGAATTTTTCGCCGGGATGTCAGTGATGGCCGTGGAAATTGGCGCGAGCCGGCTTTTGGCGCCGTATTTTAGCTCGTCGCAGATTGTTTGGACGATCATCATCGGCACGATCATGATTGCCCTGGCCTTGGGCAACGTCTTTGGCGGGCGCTGGGCCGACGCCAATCCCGACCCGGGGCGACTTTTCCGGCGCATCATGCTTGCGGCAGTGTGGATCGCGGCGATTCCGATTCTCGGGCGCTACGTGATTGTGGCGATCACGGGGATTCTCGTCGTCGCTGTCGAGACGAATCTGCTCATTTGGGCGGCCTTTGTGACCTGCATGATCGTCTTCGTGTTCCCGCTGTTCCTCTTGGGCACGGTGACGCCGTCGCTGATCAAATTCACCGTCTCGAGCCTTGACGAGAGCGGGCGCATCGCCGGGCGTCTCGGCGCCTGCAACACCATCGGCAGCATCCTCGGCACCTTCTTGCCGACCTTTGTGACGATTCCTGCCGTGGGGACGGCGGTGTCCTTCATGATTTTTTCCGGCGTGCTGCTGGTGCTGGCGCTGGTGTATTTCATCACGACCGGCGGCTGGCGTAAAGGCTGCACCATCGCCACGGCGGTCTTCCTCGTGTGCAGCATTCTCGCGGGCACGGTGCATTTTGCCTTTTGGGAGCGGGAACTCACCTACGAGGGCGAGTCGATCTACAATTATTTGCAGGTCAAGGACACCGACCAGGCGACGATTCTCTCGACGAATGTGCTCTTTGGCGTCCAGTCGATGCGCGTCAAGGACGACGGCCTGACGCATATGTACTACGACACGGCCCTCGCCGCGCCGGTGATGGCGGCGCTGGCAGAGAAGGACCATCCGCGCGTGCTCGTGCTGGGCATGGGCACGGGGACCTTTGCGAGCCAGGTGGCGCGGTATTTTCCCAACGCCGAGGTCAGCGGCGTGGAAATTGACGCGCGCATCACCGATCTTGCGCATGAGTATTTTGCGTTGCCCGAATCGGTGCCCGTCGCCACCTACGACGGCCGCGCCTACCTCGCCGCCGACAGCGGCAAATACGACGTGATCATGGTCGACGCCTACCAGGACATCACCATTCCCTTCCAGATGAGCAGCGTGGAATTTTTTGACCTGGTCAAATCCCACCTCACCGCCGACGGCGTCATGGTTTGCAATCTCAACATGCGCGGCCAGGGCGAGGACGACATTGCCGCCTGGCTCTGCGACACCATCGCCAGCGTCTTTCCCGAGGTGGCCGTCGCCGATGTGGACGGCAGCTACAATCGCGAGGTGTTCGCCACCGTCCACGGCGCGCCGCGCGAGCGCCTACAGGACAATCTCGCAAGCGTCACAGATTTCGAGCTGGCCAACCGCATGCGCCAGGTGCGCAGCGCCATGACGCGCTGGCAGGCAGGCGAGCACATTCTCACCGACGACAAGGCGCCGGTGGAGCTCCTCGGCATGCGCACCATCGACGGTATGATCAGCGCGCAGATTGGCTACTATAAGGAAATTTTGCGCCGCGACGGACTGGATGGGCTCTTGGCGAGCCTGTGATGCGGTTGAAGATTCACAAAAATCACATTATAATAGAAGAAAAACGACGAAAGAAGGGTTCATTATGAAATATCTGGTGATTGGTGCCGGTGGCACCGGCGCAATTCTGGGCGCGCAGCTCATCAAGGGTGGCCAGGACGTGACGCTGATTGCGCGCGGCGCCCACCTGGCGGCGATGACCGAGCACGGTCTCTACATCGACCGCGTCTGGAACGGCACCGAGGAAACGGTGCCTGTCAAAGCCTGCACCATGGAGGATTATAGCGAGACGCCCGACGTGATCCTCGTCTGTGTCAAGGGCTACTCGATTCCGTCGGTGGTGCCGTTTATTGCTCGCGTTGCCGGGCCGGAGACGGTGGTCATTCCGGTGCTCAATATTTACGGCACCGGTGCCAAGCTCCAGGCCGAGCTCCCAGACGTCGACGTCCTCGACGGCTGCGTCTATCTCTACGCGGAAATTTCTGCGCCGGGCAAAATCCTCCAGAGCGGCCCGTATTGTCGCCTCGTCTTTGGCCCGCGCGACCATGATATTGCCAAGCCATGCTACGAGCAAATCGCCGCAGAATTTGCCGCCAGCGGCATCAAGCCCGAGCTCACCGCCCACATCCAGCGCGACGCCCTGCAAAAATTCTCCTATGTGTCGCCGGTCGGCGCCACGGGGCTCTATTTCAACGCCTGCGCCGAGGCCATGCAAAAGGAAGGCGAGGCGCGGGAATTTTTCAAGGGTATGGTCCGAGAAATCGCGGATCTTTCCGTGGCGATGGATTGCGCCTTTGACCACGACGTCGTGCCCGACGATCTGAAAATTCTCGACGGCATCACGCCCCAGGCGCTGACCTCCATGCAGCGCGATATTGCCGACGGCCACGCCTCGGAAATCGACGGCCTCATCTACGAGGTCGTGCGCCTGGGCGAGCAGTACCACGTCGATGTGCCCCTGTATAAAAAAGTTGCCGAGGAAATGAAACGCCGCGGCCTGTAAGCTGCAAAAAACGCGACGCCAAGGAGAAGGGCGTCGCGTTTTCATCAATAGAGGAGGGATTTATTATGAAGCTAGGAATCATTCGCTGCATGCAAACAGAGGATTATTGCCCGGGCACCTCGGATTTTAAGGCGATCCGCGAAAAATCCGGTGTCTACGCCGACATCGATGAACCCATCGAGCTCGTCGGCTTCATCAACTGCGGCGGCTGCCCCGCCAAAAAATCGGTGCTCCGCGCCCGCGAGCTCGTCAAGCGCGGCGCCGACACCATCGCCTTTGCCAGTTGCATCCAAAAGGGCAACCCCATCGGCTACCCCTGCCCCTTTGCCCGCAAAATGAAGGACCTCGTTGCCGGGGAAGTTGGTGATGGCATTCGCCTCTTGGATTACACCCACTGAGTCACGAGCGACCGTCTGCGGACGGTCGTTTTTTTGCGCCATCGTCGGGATTGGGCGACTGTTTGCTACTATTCAATAGCCTGGTGAAGTGCTATGATATCTCTGTCAACAAGCTGGATTCATCTTGTCACGACGCGTGGGTGCATTGCCTGGCGGCTGTTGCCGCACACCTGCGAATTTATGAATCTAGGAGGAATCACATGGTTTACGATATTATCATCATCGGTGGCGGCCCGGCAGGGATCAGCGCAGGGATTTACGCCACCAGCCGCGGCAAAAAGACGGTCATTCTCGAAAAGGCAGCCGTCGGCGGCCTCATTGGCTCTGTCTCGACGGTGACCCATTACGCGGCCATCACCGACAACGAAACCGGCAAGAGCTTTGCCGAGCGCCTCAAAAAGCAGGCCCTGGATGCGGGCGTCGACATTGTCTACGAAGAAGTCACCAAGGTCGAGCTCAAGGGCGAGGCCAAGACGGTGCAGACGGCTGAAAATCTCTACGTCGCGCCAAAGGTCATCATCGCCTGCGGCACCACGCCGCGTCGTCTCGGCGTCGACGGCGAGGCGGCCCTCGACGGCATCGGCATCAACCTCAACGCCGCCACCGACGGTCCGCGCTTTGCCGGCAAAAATGTCTACGTCATCGGCGGGGCCGACGGCGCCGTCAAGGAAGCCCTCTATCTGGCCGACATTGCCAAAAGCGTCACCATCATCCATTTTGAAGACAAGCTCGGCTGCGTCCGCGAATTTCAGGACAAGGTGGCCGCCAAGGACAACATTCATCTCGCCCTGGGCCAGCAGCTCCACGCCATCTATGGCAGCGACCGCGTCGAAGGCCTCGAGCTCATCGACGGCGAGGGCCAGACAGAAACGATCATGGACCCTGGCTGCGGTGTCTTTGTCTACGCCGGGTCGGTGCCAAACACGCGCCTTTTCACAGAGCTTCCGCTGGAAAATGGCTTCATTCCTGTCGACGAAAAAATGCAAACGGTGCTGCCGGGCGTCTACGCCGCTGGTGACATTCGCGTCAAGCAGGTGCGCCAAGGGGCCACGGCCGTCGCCGACGGTGCCATTGCCGCCATCAACGCCGCCATGTAAAATTTTCCGGAGACTGTCCGCGGGCAGCCTCCTTTTTTGTGCGCAAAATTTTTGGACGGCGAATTTTCGTGCGAGATTTTTATAATTGGACTTTGCAGATCAGGGATAATGGGATAGACTAGAGGGACAGAATAATGGAAGGGAGTGTGCGCAATGGCAGATTTTGAATTGGTGGCGCCTTTTGCGCCGACAGGCGATCAGCCGGAAGCGATTGACGCATTATTTGAAGGGCTCAATTTGGGCTATCACCGACAGACCCTCTTGGGGGTGACGGGCAGTGGCAAAACCTTCACCATGGCCAACATCATTGCCAAGGCCAACCGTCCGGCGCTGATTTTTGAGCCGAACAAAACCCTCGCCGCCCAGCTCTACAGCGAATTTAAGGCATTCTTTCCAAACAATGCCGTGGAATATTTTGTCAGCTACTACGACTATTATCAGCCAGAGGCCTACGTCGCCCAGACCGACACCTACATCGAAAAGGACGCCCAGATCAACGAGACCATCGAAAAGCTGCGCCATTCGGCGACGGCGTCGCTGCTCGAACGGCGCGACGTCATCATCATCGCTTCGGTCAGCTGCATCTACGGCTTGGGCTCGCCGGAATTTTACCGCAACGAGGTGCTCAATCTGCGCCCGGGTCAGGAAATCGAACGCGACGATGTGCTGCGCAAGCTCATCGAGATTCAGTACGAGCGCAACGACATTGATTTCAAGCGCGGGGCCTTCCGCGTGCGTGGCGATTCGGTGGAGGTCATGCCGTCGTCGAGCAGCGATTGCGGGATTCGCATCGAATTTTTCGGCGACGAAATCGACCGCATCAGCGAATTTGACAACCTCACAGGCAAGGTCCTCGGCGAACGCAGCCATGTGAGCATTTATCCAAACACCCACTATGTGACCGATCCCGAATACATGGACACGGCCATCGAAAATATTGAGACGGAGCTCGAATCGCGCCTCGCCGAGCTCAAGGACAATGGCAAGCTCCTCGAAGCCCAGCGCCTCGAGCAGCGCACCCGCTATGATCTTGAGATGCTGCGCGAGGTGGGCTATTGCTCCGGCGTCGAAAACTACGCCCAGCCTCTGTCGGGCCGCGCGCCGGGGAGCACGCCGGATACGCTCTTGGACTTTTTCCCGCCGGACTTCATTACCTTCATTGACGAGAGCCACGTCGCCGTGCCGCAAATTGGCGGCATGTTTGCAGGTGACCGCTCGCGCAAGGAAAACCTCGTCGAGCACGGCTTTCGCCTGCCCTCGGCGCTGGACAACCGGCCGCTGCATTTTGAGGAATTCGAGGAGAAGGTGCATCAGACCATCTACGTCTCGGCGACGCCCGGCGACTACGAGCTTTCCCACAGCGAGCAGGTCGTCGAGCAGATCATTCGCCCAACGGGGCTTCTCGACCCAACCATCGAGGTCTGCCCGATTGCCGGGCAGATCGACGATCTCCTGGATCGCGTGCGTGGGCGCATCGACCGCGATGAGCGCGTCCTTGTGACGACGCTGACCAAGCGCATGGCCGAGGACCTCACCGATTATCTCGTCAACGCCGGGGTGGCGGCGCGCTATCTCCACTCAGAAATCAAGGCCCTGGAGCGCATGGACATTCTGCGCGATTTGCGCCTGGGCGAATTTGACGTCCTCGTGGGCATCAACCTGCTGCGCGAAGGGCTTGACCTGCCGGAGGTGTCGCTGGTGGCCATCATCGACGCCGACAAGGAAGGCTTTTTGCGCAGTGAGCGCTCGATGATCCAGACCATTGGCCGCGCGGCGCGTAACGCCGGCGGCGAGGTTGTCATGTATGCCGATCATATCACCGGCTCGATGCAGCGCGCCATCGACGAAACGGCGCGTCGCCGCGAGCTGCAGATGGCCTACAACGCCGCCCATGGCATTGTGCCAAAGACCGTGCGCAAGGACGTGCGCGAGGACATCAGCCCTCTCAAGGCGGTGGCAGAGGAATCGCCACAATATCTCAGCCGCGAGGTGCCCGCCGATGCCAAGGGCCGCAAGCAGCATTTGCTGCTCTTGGAGAAGGCCATGAAGGATGCGGCAAAAAATCTCGAATTCGAAATTGCGGCCGAGCTGCGTGACGAAATCCGACGCATCCAGGCCATGGATAAGAAATAGAGGTGTATTATGGCAGAAAACATCATTAAAATCCGCGGTGCGCGGGTGCATAATCTCAAAAACATTGACCTCGACATTCCCCGCGACAAGCTCATCGTCATGACGGGCTTGTCCGGCTCGGGAAAATCGTCGCTGGCCTTCGACACGATCTACGCCGAGGGCCAGCGCCGCTATGTCGAATCCCTGTCCTCCTACGCGCGCCAGTTTTTGGGCCAGATGGACAAGCCCGACGTCGATGAAATCGCTGGGCTCTCGCCAGCCATCTCCATCGACCAGAAAACCACCAGCCGCAATCCCCGCTCCACCGTCGGCACAGTGACGGAGATTTACGACTATCTGCGTCTTTTGTACGCACGCATCGGCGTGCCCCATTGTCCAAAATGTGGCAAGGAGATCCATCAGCAGAGCATCGACCAGATGGTGGATCAGGTCATGGCGCTACCGGAGGGCACGCGGCTGCACATTCTCGCGCCGGTGGTGCAAAACCGCAAGGGCGAGTTCAAGCAATATTTTGAGCAGCTGCGCAAAAGCGGCTATGTGCGCGTGCGCGTCGACGGCGAGACCCGCGACCTCAGCGAGGACATCGTTCTCAAGAAAACCAAGAAGCACTACATCGAGGTCGTCGTCGACCGCCTCAAGTGCAAGCCCGGCATCGAAAGCCGCCTCGCCGGGTCGATGCAGAGCGCCTTGGAGCTGGCAGAGGGCCAGGTCTGGATCGACGCCGACGGCGAGCTGCTGCGCTTTAGCGAGCATTTTGCCTGCCTGGATTGCGGCATCTCCATGCCTGAGCTGACGCCTCAGCTCTTTTCCTTCAACAATCCCCTCGGTGCCTGCGAAACCTGCAGCGGCCTGGGCTCGGTGATGAGCTTTGACCTCGACTTGATCATCCCCGACAAGCACAAGACGCTCAACGAGGGTGCCTTGGCACCTTGGCGACGCGGCGCCATCTCCAATTATTACGAGCAGCTCATGTTCAGCCTCACCGACAAGGCGGGCATCGACCGCGACACGCCGTGGGAGGATCTGCCCAAGGATCAGCAGGCGCTGATTCTCTACGGTGGCGACCATCCGACGGTGCAATTCAAATACGTCAACATGTTTGGCGAGGAAAAAGTTTATCGCAAGGCCTACGAAGGCCTCATTCCCAACCTTGAGCGTCGCCGCGTCGAGACCCACAGCGAGGCGAGCATGGAAATGCTCGAGGGCTTCATGCGCACCGACCGCTGTCCCGCTTGCCACGGCAGACGTCTGCGCCCCGAGGCGCTGGCGGTGACCGTCGGCGACAAGGCGATTTGGGAGGTCTGCGACATGACCATCGTCGAGGCGCTGGACTTTTTTGAGCACATCCAGCTCACAGAGCGCCAGCTTTTCATCGGCCGCCTCATTCTCAAGGAAATCCAGGAGCGCCTGCGCTTCCTCGTCAACGTCGGCCTGACCTATCTGACCCTGAGCCGCGCAGCCGGGACCCTCTCCGGTGGCGAGGCGCAACGCATCCGCCTGGCGACGCAAATCGGCAGCGGCCTGGTCGGCGTCCTCTACATTCTTGACGAGCCCTCCATCGGCCTGCATCAGCGCGACAACGAAAAGCTCATCGCCACCCTCAAGCACATGCGCGATTTGGGCAACACGGTCATTGTCGTCGAACACGATGAGGACACGATGCGCGCCGCCGATTTCATTGTCGACATCGGGCCAAAGGCGGGCGCTGGTGGCGGCGAGGTCGTCGCCGCAGGCACGCCGGAGGCGGTCATGAACACACCCGGCTCCATCACCGGCGATTTTCTCTCGGGCCGTCGCCGCATTGCCGTGCCAGAGACGCGCCGCCCCATTGACAAGAAGCGCATGCTCAAGGTCGTCGGCGCCCGCGAAAACAATCTCAAGAACATCAGCGTCAGCTTCCCGCTGGGCGTGCTCACTTGCGTGACCGGCGTCTCCGGCTCGGGCAAGAGTACCCTCGTCAACGAGATTCTCTGCAAGGGCCTCCAGCGCGCCCTCTATCCGCAATTCAAGGGCATCCCGGGCAAACATCGCGCCATCAACGGCGCCGAGCAAATCGACAAGATCATCAACATCGACCAGAGCCCGATCGGTCGCACGCCGCGCTCCAACCCAGCCACCTACACCGGCGCCTTCGACCAGATTCGCACCCTCTTTGCCAAGACCAAGGAGGCGCAGCTGCGCGGCTACAAGGCCGGGCGCTTCTCCTTCAACGTCAAGGGCGGCCGCTGCGAGGCCTGCTGCGGCGATGGCATCATCAAAATCGAGATGCACTTCCTGCCCGACGTCTACGCGCCATGCGAGGTCTGCAAGGGCAAGCGCTATAACCGCGAAACCCTCGAGGTCACCTATCACGGTAAAAATATTTCCGACGTCCTCGACATGACCGTTGACGAAGCCGTGGAATTTTTTGCCAACATCCCCGGCATCTACAACAAAATCAAAACCATCCAGGACGTCGGCCTGGGATACATCAAGCTCGGCCAGCCTGCCACCACCCTTTCCGGCGGCGAGGCCCAGCGCATCAAGCTTGCCACCGAGCTCTCCAAACGCCCAACCGGCAAGACACTCTACATTCTCGATGAGCCAACCACCGGGCTGCACACCGCCGACATTGAGAGCCTCCTTGGCGTGCTCGGTCGCCTCGTCGACCAGGGCGAGAGCATGATCATCATCGAGCACAACCTCGACGTCATCAAATGCGCCGACTACATCATCGATCTCGGGCCGGAAGGCGGCAACGGCGGTGGTCGCGTCGTCGCCAGCGGCACGCCGGAGGACATCGTTAAATGCGCCGATTCCTTCACGGGCAAATTCCTCAAGCCGCTGCTTGAGGGATAACTGCCGTTAGTTGGTAGGAATTGGTGACAAATCACGAAAAACAGTCGCAAAATGACAGCATAGCAAAGCCTTATATGTTAGAATAAAAATGCTCATATTAGAATCGTTATCACTCGTATATGAGCAGCAGACCTTGTTAGAAAGGAGGGTTTTACCATGCCAATTCATGCATCATTATTAGAACCCGCCAAAAGCTGTTCCGTGCGTCTCGATGATTTGATCACCAAGCTTCGTGAGATCAAAAAAAGCGGCTGCCTGAATATTTTTTCCTATTCGCCAAGCCAAAATGAAATGGACAAAAAAACAGCTGCCGAGACCCGCGAGCTCCTCGAGCTGGCCAAGGCCGATTTTCACACCTTCCAAAAAGGCTTGGAGGACGACAAAGAGTGGCACGAATGCTTTAGCAATCCGAGCTTCTACGAACGTTCCATTGCCATCCTCGGTGAACGTCTGGATGCCGTCAATTTGGACGACAACATCCTGACCATCACCACCCAGCTGGAAAACATCAGCAACAATATGAGCGGGACGCTGGAAACCTTTGTGGAATTTGCCTGTGTGGACGGTCCCATCGACTTAAAAAAGTAACATCAAGAGAATAGAAGCAGTGAATTATTGTTGACGCTTGGGCGGACACCTTGTATAATTAATCTTGTTTTCTGGAGGGGTGTCCGAGCGGTTTAAGGAGGCGGTCTTGAAAACCGTTGAATCTTCACGGGTTCCGTGGGTTCGAATCCCACCTCCTCCGTTACAAAAGTCTCCGCAAAAAAGTGTTGACACGATTCGCATCGCGCGCTATAATAGGTTCTGTTATGGCGAGGAGAGATGACCGAGAGGCCGAAGGTGCTCCCCTGCTAAGGGAGTATACGGGAAACCGTATCGAGGGTTCGAATCCCTCTCTCTCCGTAGGCGCTGTTAGCTCAGCTGGATAGAGCGTTTGGCTACGGACCAAAAGGCCAGGGGTTCGAATCCCTTACAGCGCGGAAGCAGACCGAAGGACATTGTCCTTCGGTCTTTTTTCTTATATTGTCCATTTAGAAAGGAAGATTTTCCATGGCATATTACAAAAGTAAGGACAGCATCATCACCGGCGACGTCACCCTCGCCGACGATGTGAGCGTCTGGCATTACGCCGTCATCCGTGGCGACGAGGCGCCAATCAGCGTCGGCCGCGCAAGCAACATCCAGGACGGCTGCGTCCTCCACGTTGACGAGGATCTGCCCCTCACCATTGGCGCAGGCGTCACCATCGGCCACCGCGCCGTCGTCCACAGCTGCACCATCGACGACGACGTCCTCATCGGCATGGGCGCCATTGTCCTCAACGGCGCCCACATCGGCGCAGGCAGCATCGTCGCCGCAGGCGCCGTCGTCACCGGCGGTGTCGAGATCCCGCCGCGCTCCATGGTCATGGGCCTGCCCGCCAAAATCCGCGGCGAGGTCACAGACGACCAACTCCAAGCCACCCGCGACAACGCCACCTGCTACGTCGCCCTCGCCCAGCGCGAGCTGGACAAAGTCGAATAAGAATCTGCCGCCGTCGAGCAATCGACGGCGGTTTTTTTACTGTAATAATAGTGAATTTTCTTGCAATTTATACTGCAATCATGATATGCTATCAGTAAATAATATTATCGGAATTCGCAAGAAAAAAGGAGATGACAAGCGATGAAAGGTTTACGCAATTTGTTGTTGGGCGCGGTGGTGGCTGTGGGATTGACGGCGCTACCAGCCTTTGCCTATGGACCGTTCTATGCGGATGATGTGATGACTTACGAGAACGGCGCACCGCTCACGGTGCATGTCGACGGTTCATATGTGGCGACGGATGTACAGCCGGAGATTGTCAGCGGTCGCACCTTCCTGCCGATGCGTGCTGTGGCTGAGGCTATGGATGCCAGCGTCAGCTGGGATGGCAGCAAGAAACTCATCAGCGTGTTCAAGAATGGCACCGAGGCCTATTTCTACCTTGGCTGGCAAACCTACTACGTCAACGGCCAAGCCAAAACCGCCAGCGTCGCGCCGTATATCAAAGACGGCCGCACCATGCTACCAATCCGCGACTTTGCCCAAGCCCTGGGCTCGCAAGTCAACTGGGATGGCCGCAATGCCAGTGTGGATATTTACACCGGTGGTCCTCTGGCGACTCCTCCAACCATTCCGTCAGATATTCCTAGTGATATGCGCTGGCTTGTAGAGAAATACTATGTGGCGCCGACTGAGCAGGGCGTAGGGACATGGTATGGAGAATTTATCTGGGATTTTCCGGTTGAGAGTGGAACAAAATATTATAACTATTTCTTCGTCTCCAAAATGGCCAATGGCCAAAAACATGCAGTGATTATTGATGTGTCTGCAGAGTATCCAGGACGGTCTGTTTGGATTCGTACAGGAAATATAACTGACGCTTCCGATGGATTTACGATAACGGAAAACGAGAGGGGGTTTGTATATTATTATGGGGGCATTTGGGATAATTCCGGGATTAGAGCATATCATTTGCAGAATAGTGGTAAGGATTTGCTTTTGACAGGCTATACTACATATGGATACGGTGGCCCACCAACACCGATGTATTATGAACATAACGACTTTTACAAACGCATCGGCTAAGCAAAAACCGACGGCGAGCGGACCTTCTTGATCCGCTCGTCGTCGGTTTTTTGTATTCGTCAGATTTAGTGCGAAAAATTCCGGAGAATTCACATAGAACCATGTAGATTATAGATGAAAAATCACACTAAATCTGACGAACTTGTGCTATAATCAACTCATCTTAGAAAGGAGGCGTGTGATGGACAGAAAAATTGCAGAGAAGTTGACGCTGTGGAAGGACAGTCCTTATCGTAAGCCGTTGGTGCTTCAGGGCGCGCGGCAGGTGGGCAAGACCTATTCGGTGTTGGCCTTTGGCCGTGCGCACTATGACAACGTGGCGTATTTTAATTTTGAGAGCGATCCGTCGCTTCGGGATCTGTTTTCCGGTCGTATCGAGCCGGATTATCTCGTGCCGCTGCTATCGGCAATGTCGCGGCAGACGATCATTGCTGAAAAGACGCTGATCTTTTTTGACGAGGTGCAGCTTTGCGAGCGGGCGCTGACGTCGCTGAAATATTTTTGCGAGCTCGCGCCCGATTATCACATCATCGTCGCCGGGAGCCTCCTGGGCATAGCCACCAATCGCACCGCCTTCTCCTTTCCGGTGGGCAAGGTGGATTTTATGACGATGGGGCCGATGGACATGGAGGAATTCTTCCTCGCCATGGGCGACGACTTCCTCATCGCACAAATCAAGGCTTGCTTTGAAAGCAACGCGCCGCTGCCAGCGCCGCTGCACGAGGACGCGCTGGCCCGCTATCGTCAGTATCTCCTCGTGGGCGGGATGCCGGAATGCGTGCAGCAATTTGCAGCCACGGGCGACTACAACCTGATTCGCAACACCCAGAACGGCATCCTCGAGAGCTATCTCAACGACATGAGCAAGTACAACAAGGAAAACGAAATCAAAAAAACCTGCCTGACCTACAACAGCATCACCGCCCAGCTCTCGCAAAAGCACACTCGCTTTCGCTACAAGCTCATCAAGCAAGGGGGCCGCGCCGCTGAGTTTGAGAACGCTATCGAATGGCTCGTGCTCTCGGGCATTGTCTCGCGGGTTTATGCCGTCGAGCAGATTGCAAAGCCCCTGGAAAATGTCATCGACATCGACGATTTCAAAATCTACATGTCAGACATGGGTCTCTTGGCCGCCAAGGACCAACTCTATCCCGATGACATTCTCTATGCCAGCGGCGATCTCAACCAATTCAAGGGCGGCATGGTCGAAAACTACGTGCAGACCCAGCTCATCGCCAATGGCCATCGCACCTACTACTGGCATTCCAAGAGCGAGGCAGAGATCGACTTCATCATCCAGCGCGACGGCGAGATCATCCCCATAGAGGTCAAAGCTGCCGACAACACCCGCGCCAAAAGCCTCAACACCTACATCAAGCGTTACGCGCCAGCCTACGCCATCAAACTCTCGACCAAAAATTTCAGCCTCGAAGACGGCAAAAAAACCGTGCCCCTCTATGCCGCGTTCTGTATTTGACGGCGACAATCCATGCCATGACGGCATGGACTTTTTTGTCATCTTTTCTTGAAATATGATATTCAGCTATGGTATAATTTCCTTAAATTACACTAAGCTAATCACAACAGGGGAGATGACAAGCGATGAAAGGTTTACGCAATTTGTTGTTGGCTGCAGTGGCAGTGTTGGGATTGACGGCGCTGCCAGCCTTTGCTTATGGGCCGTTTTACGC
Source organism: Peptococcaceae bacterium (assembly GCA_030524315.1). GTDB lineage: Bacteria > Bacillota > Peptococcia > Peptococcales > Peptococcaceae > UMGS1590. The sequence goes on along the minus strand of JAUNGU010000010.1, from coordinate 299 downwards.
AGACAATGTGATGACCTACGAGCATGGCGCGCCATTGACGGTGCATGTCGACGGTTCATATGTGGCGACGGATGTACAGCCGGAGATTGTTAACGGTCGTACCTTCCTGCCGATGCGCGCTGTGGCTGAGGCCATGGATGCCAGCGTCAGCTGGGATGGCAGCAAGAAGCTGATCAGCGTTTTCAAAAATGGCACCGAAGCCTATTTCTACGTCGGCTGGCAAACCTACTACGTCAATGGCCAAGCCAAAACCGCCAGCGTCGCCCCATACATCAAAGACGGCCGCACCATGCTGCCAA
>JAUNGU010000009.1 GCA_030524315.1 Peptococcaceae bacterium | reverse complement strand
GCCCCTACGGGACTAGCTCCGTTTCACTACGCGTCGCGCGCCCCATCATGTTACGCTAGGATGTTCTCAACATATCGTTGCAACATCCCTACGGGACTAGCTCCGCTTCGCTACGCGTCGTGGCCCTAAAGGACTAGCTTCGCGTCGCCACTCATTATGTTACGTTAGAGCGTTCTTGATGTAACGCTCGAGCATGGCAGCTACCTGCGCTCTTGTCGCATTGCCCTTTGGTGCCAATTCGCTTGCGCTCATGCCGTTCACAATGCCCTCTGCGTTTGCCCACTGCATGGCGTCAGTTGCCCAGCCGCTGATGCTGCCGCTATCATCGTAGCTCGACAGGTCATTGCGCGCGCTCGTGTCGACGCCCTTGTATTCAGCGTAGTTGTAGAGGATGGCGGCGAGCTGTTCTCGCGTGATGCTATCGGTTGGGCCGAAGGCGTCGCTGCTGTAGCCCGAGACGATGCCGTTGAGTCGCGCCCAGTAGACGGCGTCGCCGTAGTAGGCGTTTGTATCCACGTCGGCAAATGGGTAGCCGAGGTTCTCACCGCTGAGATCCGGCTCACCCTCCATGCGGTAGAGGATGGCGACAATCATGCCGCGGGTCGTCGTGAGGTTCGGCGAGAATTCCGTCGCGCTGGTGCCGGTCATGAGGCCTTCGCTGTAGACAAAGCGCACAGGGTCGATGTACCACGCGTCTGCATTCACGTCGGTGAATGGGAGCGCGCTTGGTTCCGGCTGTGGCTCCGGTTCCGGCTCGTCGCTCTCGACAAAGGTCGCGGTGATGGTCACGTTGCCCTTTGGCATGGTGAAGGAGTACGTGCCGTCGCTGTTTTTCGTGACGTCGACGGTCTTGCCGCGCTTATCAGTGACGCTCACAGAATCGACAGCATAGCCATCGTCTGGTGTGACGGTGATGGTGACGGTTTCACCCTCGGTCACATACTTGTCGACAGAGATCTTGCCGTGTTCCGGCTGGGTCACGGATGTTTCATAGCTGTATTTGCCGCTGTACGGCTTGACAGTCACCTTGACGCTCTCGCTGGCGAAGTTGTCAGTCGTCGCTTTGAATCGCACATAGTAGTCGCCCGCCGTTAGATCCATGCTCGCGCCCTTGACAGCCGTCCACGTCTTACCATCGCGGCTGTATTCCATATCGGTGGAGAGACCGCTCAGCGTATTGATGCTGCCGACGACGGTGGTTGGTGCATCAAGGCGACTTGGCGCCGTCAGCGCCTGTGGGTCGCTGGCGTATTCTGTTGTCGTTGCATTCTTGCGGATGCTAATCTTTTGCTCTGGTGCAACGGTGACAGTCGTATCTTTATCACACGGTGTCCAGTCTGTAGCTTCGCCCAGCTTGTAGGAATGACCAGCTGGAATCGTCACACTTTCGCTGGTGTTGTCAATCGCAAGATTTGGCGTGTCTTGACGTACTGGTGCGGTCAGTTCCTGGGCAATGCTAGCATAGTTGTCATTTGTGAAATCCTTGCGGATGGATATTCTTTGCTTTGGTTCAACCTTGACAGGTGTTTCGTCTTTGCACGGTGTCCAGTCACCAGCCTCTCCCAGCTTGTAGGAATAGCCAGCTGGGATGGTGACGCTTTCGCTGGCGTTGTCAATCGCAAGATTTGGCGTCTTGCCTCGCTCTGGCGCTGTCAGTTCGAGCGCCGGACTGGCACTGTGAGTCGCTGTTTCATCCTTGCGGATGCTGATCTTTTGCTTCGGTGCAACGGTGACAGTCGTTTGCTCCGTGCACGGTGTCCACTCGGCATTGTCCAGCTTATAGGAATATCCTGCCGGAATGGTGACGCTTTCGGTTTCATTGATAATCGATAGGTTCGGCACCGATTCTTGGGCTTTGCTCACGGTCAGCTCAGTGCTCGAAACCGTTCCGCTGTAATTGTTATTTGCCGGGATGGCAACAACGCGGATTTTTTGATTCACATCTTCAGCAGTTAGCTCATAGCTTTTACCGGTTGCAATTTCCTGACCATTGCGTTGCCACTGGAAAGTAACCGGCTCATTCTCAGTGTATGTAGCAGTCAGTGTCTTTCCAAAAGCAGGCTCACCACTTATTTCTACATTGCCATTAAGCGGTGCCGGGGTGATGGTCACTTGCTTTGTCTGTTCTGGCACTGCTTGATAAAATCCTGTAGCTTCAGCAGAGAGGCCGAGCCAATAGGTGCCTGCGTCGGTTGGGGCAGCGCCGAGCTTATCGCCTCTGCTACCGTTATCATCCGCGTACCATGTTTCATCGACGGTGCCATTGCCGTTATAGGTGTAGGTCACGTCGATTTCTTTACCATCGTAGTCTTTATCCTCTGCTTTTATATCGGTAATGGATGCAGATAGCTTCGGCGTAATTTGACCGTCACCATCCAGCTTGCCCTTGAGTTCGAAGGTGCCATCCACCGTCAGGGTGCTGTTTTCAGGGATGGTGAGGGTCTTGCCAGCTGGCACTGTGAGGCTGGTGCCTGCTGGCACGGTCAGGGTTTTTCCGTCGGGAATTTCCAGATTCTGCTGGAGGGTCGGATTGCCATAGACCTTGCCGGTGTTGCCCTCAAAGAAGATGCCGCGCCAGCTGGATTGGGCGCTTTTGTCGCCAATAGTGTCGGCAAAAATCACGGCGTTGCCATTTTCCCCTGTCGAAAAGGTTCCTGCATCGCCTTGGTTAGAGGCACCACTGCCAATGTCGTCGCTGCCATTGCTGCCCGTGGCGATGACAGTGCCACCACTGATTTCGATCGTGCCGCCTGATTGATTGTAATATTCATCGCCGCAACCACCGCCAATACCAGCACCGCCACCCTGTCCTATCGCAGTGATGGTGCCACCACTGATATGGATGTTGCCACACTCAGCGCGATATGAACCGCCAATGCCAGCGCCGCCTCTGTTAGAACCGGTCGCTGTCAAGCTGCCATCACCCGATATATTCAGCGTATCGTCTTGGCGCACCCGGATTCCAGCACTTTCCTCGCCACTCACGAAGCTGTTTTCGCCTTTGAGGATGAGATCCACCTTACCATCTGAAATATCGAAGGCGCATGCAGCATCAGTGCCCTCTGACCTATCGATACGCACATCTTGCAAGATGATCCTGTGGGAACCACCCGTGACAAAAATAGCGTACTCGTCGGAACTGCCTGTGATGATATGGCCAGGACAATCGCCCTTTTCAGAGTCATCCGGGAGGCCCACAGACCCCTTTGAAATATCATACGTCATCGGCGCTGTATCCGCCGCCCAGCTCGGCAGGGCGCCAGCGGGCAGCAGGCTCAGCACCATCGCTAGCGCAGTAAATATGGCTGTGATTTTTCTAGTCATTGCTATCCTCTCGCTTTCTAAAAATTGGCAGCAAAAAAGGACGCACGGCGGCTGTGAGTCACAGGCGCGATGCGTCCTCTATTGGTTTGTGCTGGAAGGTGAGCGCGCGAAATAGGCAGACGACGGCCGCTGGCTGGCTCATTTTAGCGCGCGCGTGGGTCATCTTCAACGCCCTCCCTTTCTAAGTGCAAAATATTTTTGCTGATTAGAAATATTGTACACTATGACGAGGGATTTATCTATACATTTTACTAATAATGAAATTTGTGTGCCTAATGTGCAGACTCGGCGTTTTAGAGATAGGTGACGGTGTCGGACAGGGGCTTGCGATCGGTGTGGGTTTTGAGGGGGCCGGTGCCTTCGGCGGCGTAGCCGAGGTCGAGGATCATGAGGACCTCTTCGTTGTCGGGCAGTTCCAAAATCTCGGCGGCTTTGGCTGGGTCGAAGAGGTTGATCCAGCAGCTGTCGACGCCCTCTGCGGCAGCTGCCAGGAGCATGTGGGTGGCAACGATGGCGGCGTCCTCGACGCCGCTGTCGCGCGCCTCGCCCGGATAGGTAAAGACGTTCTTCGCGTCAAAGGCGACGACAATCACCGTGGACGCGCCGTAGCGGCAACGGGTGATGGCATCGACCTTGGCGAGGGCGTCGGCAGATTGCATCACATAGATGCGCTGCTCCTGGAGATTTTTCGCCGTTGGGGCGATGCGGCCTGCCTCGAGAATGGCAGCCAGCTTGTCAGCCTCGACAGGACGGCCGTCAAATTTTTTGCAGGAATAGCGATTTTGGATAAGCTCAGAAAAATTCATGATGGTTGCTTCCTTTCTATTTTATTCCACATCCGCCAGCAGTGTGCGGATGCAATTCACCGTCAGTTCATGGAGAGAGAGAAACACGTAGTCGGCACCAGCGGCTGCCATGGCCTGGCGCTGCTTGTCGCTGACGACACTGTAGGGATAGATGCCGAACATAAAGGGGAAAAAGGCATAGATAAAATCCTGCACCTGGCGATCGCTCATCTGGGGGAAGAATTTTTCCAGGCAGCGGCTGACGGCGCGCAGGGCCTCGCCGTAGGATTTTTTGAAGGCGACGAGGTTGTCCATGCGGCTGTTGTCCTCCATGTCATAGTGGTTCATGCTCATGAGGCGCAGCAGGCGGGTGCGTTTTTCCAGGGTGTGGGCCAGTGCCTGGGCAAAGGCGTCTGTGCCCATGGTCTCGTTGGCTGCCAGCATCGCGTCCAAATCAGCGACCCAGGCGTCGTATTCCCGCTCGAGGAGCGCCAGGAAGATTTCTTCCTTGGTCTGGAAATAGTTGTAGATGGACGTGCGCCCAAAGCTCGTCACCTTGCCGATTTCCTTGATGGTGATGTCCTTGAAGCCCATGGTTTCATAGAGCGCGGCGCAGGCGTCGATGATTTCGTTTTTGCGGGCGCGGGTCTGCTCGGCGGATCCTTTTGGCATCTGGCTCCCTCCTTGTGATGGTTTACTTCATTATAGCACAGTGGGCGCGGCTCAGGCCATCGGCTGTTCCCAGCTGCCGCGGGTGTCGACGTCGGTCTGGCGTGAGGCGGCCTCGAGGGTCGCCATGTCCTCATCTGTCAGAACGAGGCTCGCGGCCTTGGCGGCATCGGCAACCTGGGCGGCCTTGGTGACGCCGATGATTGGCGTGGTGCCCTTGCAGATCGCCCAGGCGATGGCGATTTGTGGCACGGTGGCGTCGTGGGCGCAGGCAATGCGCGCCATGACGGCGGTGAGGGATTCGATTTTGGCAAGCAGCGGGTTGTAGGTTTCGCCGCGTTGGCTCTCGGCAGGAAGGGGGTTTGCGGTGTTGTACTTGCCGCTCAGCGCGCCCTGCTCAAGGACCATGTAGGAGAAGAAATCGATGCCCTTCTCCTTGCAATAGTCGAGAATCCCGGCATCCTCCGAGGAGCGATAGAGCAGGCTGTAGTGGTTCTGCACGGCGCTCACGTGCACGCCCTCGGCAGCGAGAATCTCCTCGGCGCGCCGGAGCTGGGCGAGGTTGTGGTTGGAGACGCCAACGCGCTTGACCTTGCCGCTTTTGACCAGGGGAATCAGATACGGCGTCCAGCGCTCGACGTCCTGGGGATTGTGGATCCAGTAGAGGTCGATGTAGTCGGTGGCAAATCGCGCCAGGCTGCCGTCGCACATGGCGGCGACTGGGTCCGGCTGATTACCGGCGATCTGCGGCGTGAACTTGGTCGAGAGGAAATAATCGGCGCGGTCGCGTTCCTTGGTGAAGGTCGAGAGAATCTCCTCGGAATCGCCCATACCGTAGACGACAGCCGTGTCCCAGAGGTTGAGGCCCGCGTCCATTGCCGCCTCAAAGACGGGACGCAGCGCCGCCGCATCGAGATGATTGCCGAAAACCTGGTCGCCACCGGCAGCGCCGACGCCCCAGGACCAGGTGCCCAGGGCGATTTTTGGGAAGCTCTTGCTCATTGTCGTTTGTCCTTTCTGATAAAAACGTTGGATTTATTTCTGACACTGTGTCATTTTTCTGGTTGTATTCTATTCCTATTTTGACACGATGTCAATATTATTTTGGTGAGAATTATTTTTCCATCTTGGAGAGGGCGCAGAGGACGTGCGCTATATTGGCGCCGAGGCTGTCCATATTCGCCAGGGCTTCCTCATCCTTTTCGACCTCGCCCGGCAGGCGGCCGTAGCCCATGTTCCAATAGGTCGCGCCAGCCACAAACATTTCGTGGTTGAGGAAGAAATGGTGCAACGTGTCGATGGCGTGGAGGGCGCCGCCGCGACGGGCAGCAGCGACGGCAGCGCCGACCTTGTGGGTGAAGAGGCCGGGGTTCATGTCGCCGACGACTGCTGCGCGCTCGATGAGCGCCTGCATTGTCGCAGAAACGTTGGCAGAATAGACAGGCGAGCCGAGAATGATGCCGTCGGCAGCCTTCATCTTCTCAAAAATATCGCCAAAGGCGTCGTTGTGATGCACGCAATTTTCCTGGCCCGCGCAAGCCCAGCAGGCGCGGCAGGGCTCGAGGCTTTCGCCGGCGAGCTGCACGAGTTCTGTCTCGATGCCCGCTGCCTCGAGCCTGTCCATGACGCGGCGCAAGAGCACCGCCGTGTTGCCATCCCTGCGGGCGCTCCCATTGATTGCAAGTACCTTCATTAGAAAAACCTCCTGTATTGACATGGTGTAACGGACACCGTGTGATGATGAGATTATTGTACAGCGACGGCGCGTCAATGTTAAATACATATATTGTTGGCGTTTCCATACTTGAATGGTATGGACTTTGCCGTTATACTGGAGAAAAATCACGAACGGAGGCATCGCCATGGATATTCGCGTGCTCAAATATTTTCTCGCCGTCGCCCAGGAGGGCAACATCACCCGCGCCGCCGAGGTGCTGCAAATGACCCAGCCGCCCCTCTCCCGCCAGCTCAAGGATCTCGAGGAGGAAATCGGCAAGCCCCTGCTCATTCGCGGCAGCAAGCAGGTGACCTTGACCGAGGACGGTCTCCTCCTCAAAAAACGCGCCGAGGAGCTCGTGGCGCTCCTGGACAAAACCGAGGCCGAGCTCAAGGCGACAGACGAGGCCACCGCAGGCGACGTCTACATTGCCTGCGCCGAGACCGACGCCGTCGCCCTCCTGGCGCAGGTCGCCGAGGCGGTGCAGCGCGCCCATCCCCTCGTGCACTACCAGCTCCACAGCGGCGATGCGTCCATCGTCTGCGAAAAGCTCGACCGAGGGCTCGTGGATTTTGGCCTGGTCATCGGGCCCGTCGACGAGGACAAATACCACGCCATCCGCTTGCCGGGCGACGACGTCTGGGGCGTGCTCATGCCTGCGGGTCATCCGCTGGCGGCTCAAGCCGCCGTCTGCGCCAGTGACCTCGCCGGTGCGCCCCTCATCCTCTCGCACCAGGGCTCTGTCTCAAGCGCCCTGGTAACCTGGCTTCACGCCGACGAAGCGCCGCCGCGCGTCGTCCTGCGCTACGACCTCATCTACAACGCCTCCCACTTTGTCGCGCGCGGCTTGGGCCTGGCCATCGTCCTCGACAACCTCATCGACACCCGCCCGGACAGCGGCCTCGCCTTCCGCCCCCTCGCCCCGCTCGTCACCGCCGAGCGCCACCTCATCTGGAAAAAGCACCAGGTCTTCTCCCGCGCCTCCCGAGAATTTCTCCGCCAGCTGCGCGCCACCCTCAATCCTGAATAAACGCGCAATAAAATTGCGCGCAATCATTGACGAGGAGGCGCCGCTGTGTTATGATGTGGTCAAATCAATTTCGCGCTATTTAATTTCCCGCGTTTATTTTAGGAGGTACCCATTATGAGCATTTATGATTTTACAGTCAAGGACCAGCAGGGCAACGACGTCTCCCTCTCGGATTACAAGGGCAAGGTGCTACTGGTCGTCAACACCGCCACCGAATGCGGATTTACGCCGCAATATGCCGATTTGCAAAAGATCTATGACGAATTCCACGACCAGGGCTTGGAAATTCTCGATTTTCCTTGCAACCAATTTGGCAACCAGGCCCCTGGCAGCAACGATGACATTCACACCTTTTGCACCGGCCGTTTTGGCATCACCTTTCCACAATTTGACAAAATCGACGTCAACGGCGACGACACGGCGCCCTTGTACCGTTGGCTAAAGGACCATTCCACCTTTGAAGGCTTGGGCAATGGGCCAATGAGCCTGGTGCTCAAGCCCATCGTCAAAAAAATGGACCCCGATTACAAAAACAACAGCAACATCAAGTGGAACTTTACAAAATTCCTCATCAATCGCGACGGCGCCCTCGTGGCACGTTTTGAACCAACGAAAAAAATGGCGCAGGTGCGCGAGGCTGTCCAAGCAGCCATTGAGCAGTGAGAGCTGGGCAAATCATTGCCCGCAAAGATATTTTGCGCTATAATGATGGCATCATCTCATCTATTGAAATAAGGAGTCATCATGAGCGAAACCCACGATCCCCTCAACCTCGATAACCAACTCTGTTTTCCCCTCTATGCCTGCGCCAAGGAAATTGTTCGACGCTACACACCATTTTTGGATGCGCTGGGGCTGACCTATACCCAATACATTGCGATGATGGTCCTCTGGGAAGAAAAAGCCCTGTCGGCCAAGGCCCTCGGCAAACGCCTCTTTCTGGATTCCGGCACCCTGACGCCCATGCTCAAGCGCCTGGAGCAAAAGCAGCTCCTGGAGCGCCATCGCGACACAGGCGACGAGCGCGTCCTCATTGTCAGCATTACCGAGGCCGGCGAAGCCCTGCGTGAAAAGGCCCTCCGCGTGCCCGAGCAAATGGCCGAATGTGTCCACCTATCGCCCCAGGATGCGGCGGAGCTCTATCGCATTTTACACACGCTTCTCAAAAGCTTCGACGAAAAATAATTTTCACACAAACGCAAACACCCCTTGCCCGCAACTGATGGTCGCTGGCAAGGGGTGTATTTTTTAGGCGTTGTATTTGAAATAATCCTTCTTGCGCCAGTTGAGGAGCAGCGCCGAGTGGATGATGACAAAGACGGACCCGGCGTTGTGGACGAGGGCGCCAACGACGGGATTGAGGATGCCGGTCATGGCAAGGATGATCGCGATAAAATTCAGCCCCATGGAGAAGCTCATGTTGACCTTGATGGTGGTCATCATGCGGCTGGCGAGGGCGAGGAGGTGTGGCAGCTCCTTGACCTCGTCGTCGACGAGGGCGATGTCTGCCGCATCGACGGCAATATCGCTGCCGACGCCGCCCATGGCGATGCCGACGTTGGCACGCTTGAGGGCAGGCGCGTCGTTGATGCCGTCGCCAATCATGCAGACGTCTTCACCTGCGGCCTGATAGCCTTCGATGTAGCGCATCTTGTCCTCAGGCAGGCAGTTGGCGCGGACCTCGTCGATGCCCAGACGGGCGGCGACGCTGGCGGCGGCGTTTTTGTGGTCGCCGGTCATGAGCACGGGCTGGACGCCGAGGGCCTTAAGCTTTTTGATCATGCCGACGCTTTCGCTACGCATGGTGTCGGCCAGGGCGATACAGCCCGCGCAGACGCCGTCAATCGCCACATAGGTCAGGGTGCAGCCCTGGCTGAGGAATTTTTCGGCGTCCTGCGCCAGGGCAGCAGGAATGGCAATGTCGTGATCAGCGAGGAGCGCCTCGTTGCCTGCGAGAATGGCGTGACCGCTGGCGCTGGCATTGACACCGCGGCCGGGAATCATCTGGAAGTCGTCAACAGCGGCGAGGGCGGCGTCCTCGTCACGCTTGTAGCTCTGGACGATGGCCTTGCCCAACGGGTGCTCCGAGCGCTGCTCGGCAGCGGCGCAGAGCCGATAAACCTCGGCGCGGTCGCTACCCGCAGCGGCAACGACGTCAACGACGTGGGGCGTGCCATAGGTGAGGGTGCCGGTCTTGTCGAAGGTGATTTTGCGCACCTTGGCGAGACGCTCGAGGGCGTCGCCCTCACGCACGAGGAAGCCGTGCTTGGTGGCGTTGCCGATGGCAGCCATAATCGCCGTTGGCGTCGCCAGCACCAGGGCGCATGGGCAGAAGACGACGAGGATGGTCACGGCGCGGATGATTTCGCCGGTGACAAACCAGGTCAGCGCCGCTGCCGTCAGGGCAATGACGACGATCCAGGTCGCCCAACGGTCGGCAATGCCGACGATTTTCGCCTTGCCGGCGTCGGCGGATTGGACAAGACGAATCATGCGCTGAATCGAGCTGTCCTCGCCGACCTTGGTGGCGCGCATCTCAAAGGCACCAAACTGGTTGACGGTGCCGCTGGACACCTCATCGCCTGCGGTCTTGTCCACCGGCAAGGACTCGCCGGTCATGACCGCCTGGTTGACAGAGGTCGTGCCCGAGAGAATGACACCGTCCACCGGCACCGTTTCCCCGGGCAGCACGCGCAGCACATCGCCGACGACGACCTGCTCGGCAGGGATCGTCGTCTCACTGTCGCCACGCACGACGCGCGCCGTCTGCGGCGTCAGATGCACGAGCTTTTCGATGCCGGCGCGGGCGCGCGCCACCGTCAGATCCTCGAGGAGGGCGCCGAGCTGCATGATGAAGGCGACCTCGCCGGCGGCAAAATCCTCGCCGATGCAGACCGAGGCGATGAGCGCCATCGAGACGAGGACGTCGGCCTTGATGTCAAACTCGGTGACCAAGCCAATGATCGCCTCCAAAATAATCGGCAGCCCGCAGAGGATGATTGCCACCCAGGCGGCGTTGAACGGCAGCAGGTCTGTGTGGATGAGGCTCACCGCCAGCGCCACACCGGAAATAATCAGGAAGGCGATGTCGCGCTTGGTGCCGCCCCATTCGAGCACCGCCTCTAGCTTTTCTATGATTGCATTCACAATGAACGCTCCCTTCTTTCGAATTGGTACCCATGGGGGTATCTGTATTTTGATTATACCCATGGGGGTAACGGTTGCCAACACAGACAAATAAAAAAACTGCCGGATATTCCAGCAGCTTGCAAAATTGTCGGTGCAAAATCCTTGCACGCGTAAAAAATCTCAGCCCATGTTTGAAAAACGCTCCACTGCCTTGGTGAAGCTTTCGATGGTTTTGTCGGCGTCGCCGTGCTCAATGCCATCGCGCACGCAATGCTTGATGTGGCCCTCGAGCACCACACGGCCGCAGCCGTGGAGCGCCGATTTTGCAGCGTTGATCTGCGCCAGCACATCCTCACAGGGCACGTCCTCGTCGATCATGCGATCAATCGCCTGCACCTGGCCGATGATTTTTTTGAGCCTGCGGTGCAAATTGTCCGAATCCATACATTGTCTCATTTTTCCCACCTCCATACCGACAGGGGTATGGCTTCATTATAGAAAGGGTGGCTGCATCCGTCAAGGTGCGCGTGGATGCGAAGCGCCTCGCCCCTTGCAAAAAACCACCGACATGCTAAGATAAGCTTATAAACGCACGTGATTTTTGCACAAGCTGATGGAGAAATTGCATAGAAGGGAGAAGGATCATGGGTTTACTAGGAGATAGCGAGGGTGCGCTGTATATTTTGGGCGCGGTGTTTCTGTTGATTGTCATTGTCGTGCCCCTCTTTATCTGCGTGCTCTCAAACATTCGGCAGACGCGGCGAGAATTAGAGCGCAGGCTCGAGCGCAACGAGGTGCTCTTGGCCGAGCTCTCGGAAAAGCTCTCAGCCATGGCCGTGCTCCTGCCCGAGGAAATCGAAGCCGACGAGAAAAAACGCCAATAAAAAATGTCGTCCCAACGCGGGGGCGACATTTTTTATTGGCGGCGCCTGCCTGTAAGGGAGGGCGGCGTCGCCGTGAAATTGGGTGAGAAAGCGTGTTTATTGGGCTGCGGCCGTCTGGCGCCGTTGGCGCAGAAAGCCGAGGTAGAAAAAGCCGCCGAGGAGGCTCGTGAGCACCTCGGTGACAGGGAAGGTGAGCCAGAAAAAGGAGAGGCCAATCTGCGAGAAGGCGTAGCCCAGCGGCACAAAGAGCACCATGGTGCGCACAATGGTCAACAGCGCGCTCTTGAGGCTCGCGCCGATGGCCTGGAAAAAGACCGGGAAAATCAGCGACGTCACCATCGGCAAAAAGCTCACGCCAATGAAGCGGAAGGCGATGCGGCCGATTTCGACCACCTGCGGATCGCTGCTAAAGGCGCGCAACATCGGCACCGGAATGCAGACGAAGCAGGCGGTGCCCACAGCCATCAGCGCCAGGCCGAAGCGAATCGCCACAGCCAGGGTCTGGCGACAGCGGGCGATGTTTTCGGCGGCGTAGTTGAAGCTCAGAATCGGCACAATGCAGGTCTGCATCGCCCCCAGCGGGATGAAGAAAAAGGTCTGCCACTTGTAATAGAGGCCCAGCGCCGTCACCGCCTGGTCGGAAAATCCCGCGAGAATGAGGTTGAGGCCGAGGATGTAGAAGGTGTACGCCGCCTGCATGAGCATGTTGGGCAAGCCCAGGCGAAAGATGCTTGCGATATAGCCGGGATAGCGCGCCAGGGCAGGCGACGGGCGGTAACCGCCGCGAAAGACAATCGCCGCCGCCACGAACTGGCCGCAGACGGTGGCAATGGCAGCCCCGGCGATGCCCAGCTCGGGGAATCCAAAGAGGCCAAAAATGAGCAGCGGGTCGAGGACGATGTTGACGGCGGCTCCGGCGATTTGCGCGAGCATCGGCGTCTTCATATTGCCGGTGGCTTGGTGGACCTTGGTCCAGATGCTCTCGACAAAGAGCCCCGTGCTAAAGAGGCAAACGATGCGGCCGTAGCTGATGATGTCGGCGATGACGTCCGGCGAATCGGTGGACATGCGCGCATAGGTGGGCATGAACGCCCAGAGCCCTGCCGCAAAGACGAGCCACATCGCCAGCGCCAACGGCGTGCCCACGCCCGCGCAGGCGTCGGCCTGCTTCTGGTTACCGACGCCGAGGCGCGCCGCCATGACCGTGTTGATGCCGACGCCGGTGCCCACGGCCAGGGCGATCATCAGGAGCTGCACCGGATAGATCATCGAGAGCGCCGCCAGCCCCGAATCGGAATAGCGGCCGACAAAGAGGCTGTCGACAATGTTGTAGAGCGCCTGAATGAGCTGGGCGAGCATGACCGGCGGCGCCAGCTTGAGCAGGATCTTGCTGATTTTTTCTGTGCCGAAAAGGGTGGTGGTGTCCATCATTCATCCTCCTCTAGGGCCTGGGTGAGGGATTGGGTGTGCGCAGTTAATAACGCCATCAGCGTCTTGAGATTTTCAGCGCCACTGGCGGCAAAGGCGCGAGCCTCGGCGTCGGTCAGCGCCGTCATCAACGGCTCGGCGTAGCGCCGGCCCGCCGCCGTAAAGACGAAGGCCTTCTCGCGCCCCTGGCCCAGCGCCGGATCGACCTGCAGGAGGCCGCGCTTGCTCATCGACGCAAAGACGCTGTTGATGGTCTGCTTGGGCAGGAGGTAGCTGTCGCAAATTTGCTTCTGGGTGCAGGAGCCGTCGACGAAGATGGTGTAGAGCACGAGCATCTCGTTGTAGGACAGGTGATGCTTGCGCGACCACTCGGAATAGGTGTGGCGAAAGGTGATGATGGCGGTGTTGATGCCGTCTAAAATGGCGCGGGTCTGTGGGTCCATGGTAAAAAATTCCCTCCTCGTTTAAGTCCCATATCGGACTATAAACCTAGTCTACAAAAATTTTCGCTGAGCGTCAAGAGGTGAGGAAATATTTTTTCGCAGCAAAAAAGCGCTCTTATTTCTCGCAGGGAAAAATAAGAGCGCTCGTATTTTATAGGTGAACGTGGCCGCCGAAGGCTTCCATGAGCATGAGCGCTGCAAAGGCGCACATGAGAAGCCCCAGCACCGATTTGCTGATGAAGGCGACGAGCTGATACTTGCTGTCGCTCTTGACCCGCTCGACAAAGCCCATCGACGTCCCCGCGATCATCACGAGCACGCTGTGGCCGATGCCGTAGCAGAGCATGAGCACGACGCCCAGCGCCAGATTGTCGCCACCGGCGACGATGGCCAAGAGCATGACGAGAATCGGCACCGAGCAGGGACTGGCGAAAACCCCGGCGAGCATCCCCGTGAGAAAGGCGCCGACAAACCCGCTGCGCGCGTTGTGCGCGACGACCTGGGTCTCGGGAATGATGTGGATGACATCCCAAAATTCCAGCGCCATGAGAAGCATCAGCACGCCGACGACGCCATGCCAAAAGGGCGACGAGAGATCGACGAGGTGCCCCAGAAAATGGGCGAAAATCCCAAAAAGCACAAAGGTCAGCGCCGTCCCTGCGGCAAAGGTCAGCGAATAGAAAAAGGCGCGGCGCGGCGTGCGCTCGCCGGTGCCGCTGATGTAGCCGATGATCAGCGGAATCCCCGAAAGGCAGCACGGCGTAAAGGCGGCGATCATCCCGGCGCACAGGGCCAGAAGCGGCGCAAGCCACGGCATCTGGCTGATGAGACCGATCACCTGGTGTACCAAGCCTTCGATGTATTCTTCCAAATAAGGTCCTCCCTTCAAATTTCCTGGACGGAATCATAATTATTCCTCATCATAGCACAAGGGCGCGTCAAGATAAACCTTTCCGGGAAATTTTTCGCGGGATTTTTTCTATGAAGGGGAAATTTTCCGCCCTTGACCGGCGCGCCATTCTTGCTATAATCAGCTTTAGAATAGAATGACCATTCACGCGCCATTTATATAGAAAGGAAATGCTTATGGAACCCCTCTCCTTTTTCTCCTATCTCGACCGTTCGCTGACGCCCTACCACGCCGCTGCCGAAAGTCGGCTGATTCTCGCCGAGGCGGGCTTTGCGCCCCTCTCTGCGGATACGAGCCGCTGGCAGCTCGAAGTCGGCGGCCGCTACGTCGTCGCCACAGACGACGGCACGACGCTGGCCTTTGCCCTGCCGCGCGCGCTGCCTGCGCGGCTGCGCATCATCGGCTGTCACAACGATTCGCCGGCGTTGCGCCTCAAGCCAAATCCCGTCATCGAACGCGAGGGCTTGGCGCTGCTCAACCTCGAGGTCTACGGCGGGCCACTCCTTGGCACTTGGTTCGACCGGCCGCTGGCCATAGCCGGGCGCGTCTTTGCGGCGGGCCGCGACTGGGCCCATCCCGAGGACATCCTCGTCACCCTGCCCCAGACGGTAACGATCCCTTCCCTGGCCATCCACATGAAGCGCGAGCCCGGCGACATCAATCCCCAAAAGGAGCTGTTGCCCATCTGGGACCACGCGGATGGTGCCGATTTTGCCACCGCTGTCGCCGAGGCAGCAGGCGTCGCAGGGACGGATGTGCTCGCAAGTGAGCTCTATCTCGCCAGCCGCGAGCCTGCCCAGACCCTGGGCGCAGGCGATCTCTACGCCTCCTCGCGCATCGACAACCTCGCCAACGCCTACGCCGCCACCTGCGCCCTGGCAGCTGGCGCAGCCGACGACGTGCTGGCCATTGCCGTGAGCTACCAGAATGAGGAAATCGGCAGCCACAGCCGCGGCGGCGCCGCATCATTGCGACTGGCGCAGGTCATCGGGGCCATCGCTGAGCAGCTTGGCACCAGCGCTGCCGCCCTCTGCGCCGACGCCCTCATCTTGAGCTGCGACCAGGCCCACGCCGCTCATCCCAACTATCCTGAAAAGGCCGATCCCGTGCTGCGTCCGCGCCTGGGCGCTGGGCCCGTCCTCAAGCTTGCTGCCAACCACAGCTATGCGACGACGGCGCGCGGCGAGGCCATCTTCCGCGCCCTCTGCACCGCCCATAACCTGCCCTACCAGGTTTTTGCCAACCGCGCCGACATGCGCGGCGGCTCGACCATCGGCCCCATTGCCGAGGTTGCCACAGGCATCGAGGCCATCGACGTGGGCAATGCCATGCTCGCCATGCACAGCATCCGCGAGCTCGCAAGCCTCGACGACCAGGCGGCGATGCAGCGCCTGATGCAGGCATTTTTGCAAAGCTAGAAATTTTTCGCCGAAGGGTGCTCGCCGAGAATTCTTCGGCGATTTTTTATTGCCCATTTGCAGAAAAATGACAAATATTCTGATTGCACCTCTTTCTTTTCCAGGTTATTATATTAGTATAATCCACAAAAACGAAGGAAGTGATTTCCGTGAACAGACGATGGCTCAAACACATTCTCAGCGCTGTGATCGTCGCCGCTCTCGCAGTGACGGCGCCCGTCCACGCTGATACGATAGATAGCAAGACCGAAAGCCCCCTCTCGTCGCACATCGATCGCGCCGAGATCAACCCCGATTATCTCGATTGGCTCGAGGATGGCGAGGGCTTGGCGCCGAGCGCCCAGGATTTTTCCTATCTGGCCGATAGCTACGCCGCCGAGGGAACGGGCGATGTCAGCACGGCAAGCAATCGCGCCCGCGCCCTGCCGTCTAGCTACGATTTGCGCGACCTGGGCAAGGTGACGCCTGTCTCCAACCAGGGCGCCCTCGGCATCTGCTGGTCGATTGCCGCCAACGACGCAGCGGCGGGCGTGCTCCTGCCGCAAAATCCATCCCTGCGCCTGTCGTCCTCCCACACGGCGTGGTTCTGCTACACAGGCGACGCCGAGGAGGAATACTTCGGCAAGGTCGACCCTTACATGGCAGGCGGCAACGACGGCCGCGCCGTCGGCACCATGGCAGCCTGGAAGGGACCGATCACCGACGACCAGGCGCCCCTTAATCTCAAATCGCCCGCCAGCCTCGCCGAATCCCTCCGCTACAAGGCCGACTACCATCTCCAGGACGCCTACTACATGCCGAGCGGCGTCTATTTTGGCAACAACCAGGATCTGACCATTTCCCAGGACATCACCAAGCAGCTCCTCATGGACGTGGGGCCGGTGACCTTGAGCTATTATTCCCACAACGACGGCGTCTATAATCCCCAGACCTACGCCTGGTACAGCGCCACCCCTGCCCGCTCCGACCACGCCGTCCTCGTCGTCGGCTGGGACGACAATTATTCGCGCGACAACTTCCTCGAGGGCAATCGTCCCGCCCACGATGGCGCCTGGCTTGTGCGCAACAGCTGGGGCACGAATTGGGGCGACGACGGCTATTTCTGGCTTTCCTACGAGGATGCGACGATTGTCTCGGGCAACGCCTACCTCCTGGAGGAGGCCGACAACTACGCCCACAATTACCAATACGACACCACCGGCTGGTCCTATTCGACCTCGACCAATCTCGATGATCCCAAGACAGCCACGGCTGCCAATATTTTCACCGCCGAAAGCGCTGAGCAGCTCGAGGCCGTCTCCTTCTACACCACCGACGCCAACACCCGCTACGAGATTTCCGTCTACACAGGCGTTGACGCAGGCAAGCCGACCTCCGGCACCTGTCGCCTCATCGGCCAGAGCGGCAGCGAGCCCTATGCAGGCTACCACACCATCGAGCTCGACAAGGCCGTGGCGCTGGCAGCTGGCGAGCGCTTTAGCATCGTCATCACCCTAGAAAATCCGACCTACGAGATGCCGCTTGCCATCGAATGGTGCCAACTCAGCGGCGGCAAGAAAGCACCGACCTACATGGGCAGTGGCGGCGAAAGCTACGCCCTCGTCGGCGGCCAATGGGAGGACGTCGCCGGCAAAACCACCAGCGGCTTCTACATCACCAACGTCTGCATCAAGGGCTTCACCAATCCTCTACCTGAGGATGGCGCCGCTGTCGCTACCGTGCGCTTCTCGGAAAAATCCGGCGCCATCGCCGCTGGCACCGCGCTTTCGCTGAGTGCCGAGGGTGCCGACGAGATCTATTATTCCACTGATGGCGCGAGCTACAGCCGCTACACAGGGCCAATCACCATTGGCGATCGCGCTCGCACAACGGTCCGCGCCTACGCCGTCACAGGCGGCCAGCGCGGCAACACCACGAGCAAAACCTACACCCACGCCACCGCCTCTCTGAGCGACCTGGCCATTCGCTACGGCGATACCAAGAGCCACATCACCACCGACGGCCTCACAAGCAAAGCCATCACCCTGCCAAAGAGCGCCGAAAGCGTGCGCGTCATGGCCCAGAGCGCCGATGAGATTCGCGCCAACGGCCAGCGCCTCTCGGCTGCCGATTGGAGCGGCGAGATTCCGGTGGCTGCCGCAGGCACCACCACCGTCACCGTCACCCTGAGCGCCGCAGGCAAGGACACGCGCACCATCACCCTGCACCTCTCCCGCGACGGCAGCACGCCGACGGACCCTGGCGACCAGACGACCTACAGCGTCACCCTCGCCCACATTGGCGAGGGTGGCAGCGTCAGCACCGACCTGGCCAACGCCCGCGCCGGTGCGGCCGTGACCTTGACGACGACGCCGGAGAGCGGCTACAAGCTGGAAAATCTCCGCGTCACCAACCACAACGGTGAGGCCGTCGCCCTCGAAAACCTCGGCGACGGTCGCTGGCGCTTCACGATGCCCGCCGAGGACGTCTCGGTGGATGCGACCTTCCGCCAGCAATCCGTCTGTCCTCTGCCATTTACCGACGTGCCTGAGGACGCCTGGTACCACGACAACGTGGCCTACGCCTATGACAACGGCCTCATGGTCGGCATGAACGAGACACGCTTTGAGCCGGAGGTGGGCGTCACCCGCGCCATGGTCTGGGCGGTCCTCGCCCGCCAGGTAGGAGCCGACACCCAATCGGCGGCAGGCGAGCCATGGTATGCAGGTGCCCAGAAATGGGCCGTCGACAACGGCGTCTCCGACGGCCAGAACCCGCTGGCGGGCGTCAGCCGTCAGGAGCTCGTGACCATGTTCTACCGGCTCCACGGCGCGCCGCAGACGAATGCCGCCAGTCTGGACGTCTTCACGGATAGCGCCGAAATTGCCAGCTGGGCCACCGACGCCATGGCCTGGGGCGTCGACACGGGCTTCATTGGCGGCCTCACGCCGACGACCCTCGCGCCAAAGAGCGGCGCCACCCGCGCCCAGCTCGCCACCTTCCTCATGCGCTACATTGAGGACATCGCATAAACATCCGGGCGGCAACCTGCCGCCCTTTTGCCAATGCCCGGCATCGACACCAAGGAGGAATCACCATGCACAACAACATCATCACCATCAGCCGTGAATTTGGCAGCGGCGGCCGTGAGCTCGGCAAGCGCCTGGCCGAAGCCTTGGGCTACGCCTACTACGACCGCGAGCTTCTGACCATGCTTGCCAAAGAAACCGACCTCAACGAAGACTATCTCGAGCAGACCCTCGAAGAAAGCGGCCTCTCGAGCCTCTATCCGATCACCATCGGCCAGTCCTTTTCGGTGCTGCCGGATTATTTTGCCAACCACTCCACCGACCTCCTGCGCAAGCAGACGACGCTGATCCTGAGCCTCGCCGCCAAGAGCAACTGCGTCATCGTCGGCCGCAACGCCGATATCATCCTCGCCGACCAGGAACCCCTGCGCCTCTTTGTCCACGCCGACATGGATGAGCGCATCGCCCGCTGCCGCCGCCGCGAAACCGGCGAGGTCCTCAGCGACAAGGAGTACGAAAAGAAAATCCGCCAAATCGACAAAAACCGCTCCAAAACCCACGCCATCCTCGGCGACTATCCATGGGGTGACCGCCGCGGCTATGAGCTCTGCGTCAACACCACGACCATCACCATCAAGGACCTCATTCCTGCCCTGTCGGCCTACGCCGAAAAATGGTTTGCCATCAAGCAAGAACACTAATAGAAGGGCCATCGCCCCACGCAAAAGAGCGCTCCTAAAAAATAGGAGCGCTCTTTTTGTAAGGGAGTGATATTTCCATCGCCTGCGCAGGAGGGTGCGCGGACGACGACTGACGTGGGTGGGGTTTTGCGATTGGCTCTGGTAACAAAAAATTTTTGTGCTAGAATAGGGGCAGAGATCAGTGCTTGTCGCTGTCTGTGGATGTGGTCCCTGCGTCCGGTGCAGGATCTTCCTCGAGGGTTTCCTGGAAATCGGCATCGTCGGGACACACCATTTCATAGCCGCTGGTCAACAGAACGCGTTTGCGTGCATCGTCGCAACGAACGATTTTGTAGCGGCGGCGTCGTTTCAAAAATGGCATCGTGCTTCACTCCTTTGTGATTTCATACAGATATTATACGTTAGAATAGACGCCGCGGACAAGCACGCGTTAAACCCAGGGGGTGTAAGCCTGCGAGGGTTGCCCCAAAATCGTGAGAGGAGGATTCCCATGAAGATTGAACAGCTGGAATATTTTATCGAGGTGGTCAAGGCAGGCTCGATCAACGCCGCGAGCAAGGAGGCCTACATCTCCCAGCAGAATCTCAACAAATCCCTGCACAGCCTCGAGGATGAGCTCGGCTTCGACATCTTGAACCGCACGCGCCGCGGCGTCAGCCTCACCGAGGAGGGCGAGGTCGTCTTCAACGCCGCCCAGGCGATTGTCGCCCGCTTTGAGCAGATGCAGGACCAGGTGCGGCGCATGAAATCGGCCAAGGAAAATGCCCTCAGCGGCCGCATGAACATTCACATTTCGCCGATGCTCTCGATTTCCATCCTGCCGATGGTCTACGTTGACTACATGCACGCCTATCCGGATGTGCAGGTCTATTGCCAGGAAAAATACCGCGACCAAATCGTCCGCGAGGTCTCGCTGCACACCGGCGACGTCGGCTTCATTCTCGTGCCCAACACGCTGGATGCGTTTTTTGCCGACATTCCTGCCAACGTCCACATGGAGCGCCTCAACACCTATCCCATCTACATGGCCATGTCGCCGCGCCATCCCCTGGCGCAGCAGCGGTCGCTGTCGGTGCAATCCATCGCCGACTATCCCCTCATCGTCTACGAGGCTGGCGGCTCGACGGGGATCCACGCCTTCCAGAAAATGGCCGACATGCACGTCGTCCTCTCGACGAATAATTGCTTCATGTGCGAGGAACTCCTGCGCGAGGGCGAGGCGCTCATGTACTCCTATCCAAAATACATCGGCCGCCGCGTCTTTGCCGACTTTGTCCACCTGCCCGTCAACGCTAAAAACGTCCAGTTCGAGCTCTACATGGTCTACAACAAAGAAGCCACCAATAAAGAACGCTGCCTCATCAACAGCTTCAGCGGCATTTTGCAGCAGTATCTGTAATTTCATCTCTTACTGAAAAATGTATTGCCATAAGCGATGCATTGAAATAAAATATAGGTAACGAATCTCATGAAAGGACGTGCTCTATATGGCAAAGACAGCGAGTGTTTATGCAAGAATAGATCCTGTATTAAAAGAGCAAGCAGAAGATATTTTGACAGCATTAGGGATACCAACATCAAATGCAATAGACATGTTTTTTAAGCAAATTGTATTGAAAAGAGGCTTACCATTTGATGTCTGCCTACCACACGAAAAGCCGATTTTTATAGATAACATTACGAAGTCAGAATTAGATGAACTACTGGAGGAAGGTTATGCTGATATATTGGCTGGAAGAACGAAACCATTAGATCAAGCAATGGCCGAAATGCGGAGTAAATATGGTATATGATGTTCATGTTACGGATAAAGCTCTAAGAGATATCGATAATATCTATCTATATGTTACATTTGATTTAAATGCACCACTAACAGCAACGAAGCTATTCAATTATCTTTGGGAGAAAATGCATCTTTTAGATGAATTACCAGAGAGATATCCTCTTTATGAGGGGGAACCATGGCGTAGTAGGGGAATGAGAGTCCTTCCTACAGGGAATTTTTTGATCTTCTATATACCTTATTTGGAAAAACAGCGTGTAGACATTATGCGCGTCATATATGGCAAACGAAACATCCCTAATCAATTAAAGCAAATCTAATATCCCACCAACAGCTGGCAATCGCCGGCTGTTTTTTTATGTTCTAAAGAGATGAAATACATATAATAGAGCGCTCGCTGACCGTTTAATAACGTCCTTTTGTTGCAGATATTATGAAGTTACAACGAAGGGTTGTAACTGCGTACGAATTTTCACAAAGTTGTGGGCTATAATGGGGCCAAGAAAAATTTTATTGATGGAATATATTTTTTGTGCTTATGTGTTCTGCAAGAAAGGATGTGGAGGAAGTGAATGGCTCCATCAAAAAAAGACTGATGCCTGTGCTGGCGTTTGCATTTATAGGCGTGGTTGTACTCGGACTCTTGGTCAATACTGCCAGCGGGCAATCATCGAACCGCGAGGAGGACGGCACGCTGGTTTTGCGTATCGCCAACCCGCAGGCGACGGGGGACGTTGTCACCCAGGGCTATGAAAAATTTGCCGATCTCCTGGAAGAACGCTCCGGTGGCAAGATGCGCATCGAGCTCTATTCCAATGCCGTCCTCGGCGGTGACCGTGCGACGACAGAGGCGGTGCAGGAAAACACGCTGGATATGGCCAGCTGCTCCTCGCCAAACTTTGCCGGGTTCATCCCGGAATTCATGGCCTTTGACCTACCGTACATCACCGATCCAAAGTACCAGGAAAATCTCTATGACGCCTTGGACAACGGTGAGCTCGGCGAATATTACAAAGAGGTCGCTCGCTCCAAGGGCTTTGAAATCATCAGCTTCACAGAATTTGGCTATCGTAATTTTGCCATGGCCGACAAGGAGGTCAAGAGCGCCGATGATTTCAAGGGCGTCAAGCTGAGAACCACCGACAGCCCTGTCGAAATCGCCGTCGCCCGTGCGCTGGGCGCCCAGGCGATGCCAGTGGCCTGGGGCGAAACCTATACGGCCCTCTCTCAAGGCGCGATTGACGGCGAAGGCAATACCTGGTCGCTCCTCTACAGCGCCAAGCATTACGAAGCCCTCAAGTACGGCATCGAATCTCGCCACAATTACTCGATGCACATTCTCGTCATGAACAAGGAACGCTACGACGCCATGAGCCCGGATGAACGCGATCTCCTCGTCGAATGCGCCCGCGATGCTCTGGATTGGCAGCGCGAAAATGCCGCCAAGGTCAGCGTCGAGGCCAAGCAAGCGATGATCGACTCGGGCGTGACGATTTACGACCCAACCGATGCAGAAATGCAAGCCTTCAAGGACAAGACCGACGGTGTCTATGACCAGTTCGTCGGCAGCCGCGTGCCGGAAAAGGCTGTGGAATTAATCCAGGCGACCCAGACCGACGATTACAAAATGCTCGGCGATGCCGAGACAACCGGAGAGGAGGAATAAACCATGATGAGCGCAGAAACTGCAGCAGTAGATGTCATCGATACCCCCCAGCCACCGATGGGCCTCTTCAAGAGGGCGATCAAATGGCTTGACGACAACATTGAGCGCGTGCTCTTGATGGTGATGCTGCTGGCAATTATTTTTCTCATGAGCTACCAGACCCTTGGCCGCTATATTTTCGTCAAGGTGCTGGGGATGAATATGAATCTGGCGTGGACCGAAGAATTGGCGCGTTTCCTCTTTGTCTGGATGACCTATCTGGCGGTGCCAATCTCGATTCGCGAACGCAACATGATCCGCGTGACGGCGCTGGTGGAGCGATTCTCCAAGCGCTGGCAGGATGCGCTGTGGATCACTGCCGACGTGCTCTTTCTCGTGCTCGGCGGCGGGATTTTCTACTATGGCATTGCTCACGTGAGCATGCTTTCGACCTTCCCACAGACGACGGCCGTCCTCGGCGTGCAATACGCCCACGTTTATCTGATTCTGCCGCTGGGCTTTGGGCTGATTCTCATTCGCCTGGCCCAGGACGTGGTGCGCATGTACAAGGAAAGCGGCGTGCGGCCCCTCTTTGAGGGCACGGCCATTGCTGCCGTGCTGATGCTGCCGTCGGTCAGCGGCCTACAGCTCAGCCCAGGGCTCTGGCTCTTTGGCTACTTCATCATCTTTGTCGCCATTGGCGTCTCGATTGCGATTGCCCTGGGGCTCTCGGCATTTATCACCATGTTTGCGGCGGCGACGCTGCCAATCAACTACATTGCGACCCAGGCCTTCACCTCCATCGACAACGTCACAATCATGGCGATTCCGTTCTTCATCGCCGCCGGGACCTTCATGGGCGAAGGCGGCCTCTCGGAACGCTTGCTCAACCTCGCCGACAACCTGCTCGGTCGCAGCTATGGCGGCTTCGGCATGGCGACGGTCCTCACCTGTATGCTCTTTGCGGCGATGAGCGGCTCGGGCCCGGCGACGGTTGCGGCCATCGGCAGTCTGACCATCCCGGCCATGATCGAGCGCGGCTATGACAAGCATTTTGCCGCCGCCCTCGTGGCAGCGGCCGGTTCCATCGGCGTCATGATTCCACCGTCCAATCCTTTCGTCGTCTACGGCGTCGCTGCCAATACCTCTGTCGGCGACCTCTTTATGGCAGGGATTGTGCCGGGGATTCTCGTCGGCGTCCTGCTCATGGTCTACACCTACTACCTGGCGCGCAAGCACAACTGGCACGGCGACGAAAAGCAGCTCTCGGCAAAATATGTTCTCGCCTCGATTTGGGATGCCAAGTGGGCGCTGCTCGTGCCATTCATCATCCTCGGCGGGATCTACAGCGGCATGATGACGCCAACCGAATCGGCTGCCGTCGCTGCCTTCTACGGCCTCGTCGTCGGCATCTTTCTTTACAAGGGGCTCAACCGCAAGAACATGGGCGACTGCCTCGTCAATTCCTGCAGCACCTCGGCGACGATCATTCTGCTCATGGCGATGGCCAACATCTTTGGTAACATTCTCACCCTCGAAGAAATTCCGGCGACTGTCGCCGAAGCCATCCTCGGCATTTCCTCGAGCCAGATTGTCATTCTGCTCTTCATCAACATCCTCCTCCTCATTGTCGGGATGTTCATGGAAGCGCTGGCTGCCATCGTCATTCTCACGCCGATCCTGTTGCCAATCGTCACCCAGCTGGGCGTCGATCCTGTCCACTTCGGCGTGATCATGGTCGTCAACCTTGCCATCGGCTTCATCACCCCACCGGTCGGCGTCAACCTCTTTGTCGCCAGCGGCGTGGCGAATCTGCGCCTGGAGCGCATCGCCAAGGCCGTCATGCCGATGCTCGGGCTGATGATTCTCTTGCTCCTACTCGTGACCTACATTCCGCAGATCTGCCTCTTCCTGCCAAACATCCTCAACTAGACAGCTTGGCTCGGGATGCTACAAAAGATGGATTCCTATTGCGAATCCATCTTTTTTTGTGGGCGGAGAGCGGATTTTCTCAGATTGGTTCAACGCCGCGCGCCGACAGGGCTCGCGCGGATTTTTGGCGGCGGCGCAAAATTTGTTGCACCCTCTGGGTGTATCAGCGGCGAGGCTAAGCCGGAGAGTAGTGACCGACGCCTTGTTTATTTTCTGAAATGCGAGATAATAGACTCAGATAAGAAATTCTCATATGAGCAATAAACGACAGAATATTTTTGACACATAGAACCTGCGCACCGCGCACCCACGAAAGGAAGAAAAATCATGTCCACCCAAACCATGCAAAACTGCGAAACCCCAGATGCTTGCTGCCACGTCATGTCCCCTCACGAGCAAAAGCTTGCCGATGATATGGCGGGCCGCAAGGGCTACCGCGCCGGTCGCGAACGCATCTATAGCATCCTCGACGGCGTCAGCGGCGTCACCCCAAAAATCGACGTCGAACGCGGCAAATATTTCACCGAATCCATGAAGGACACCGAAGGCGAAATGCTCTGCCTGCGCTGGGCAAAAGCCTTGGCCCACATCGCCGAAAACATCGACATCTACATCGACGAGCACAATCTCCTCGTTGGCCGCGCCGGTGCCAAACCTGGCCGCTACGGCATTCTCTTCCCTGAGCTTGACGGCAACATTTACGAAGCCGCTCTCAAAGGTCTCAAGGAACGCACCGAATCACCATTTGACTATAGCGAAGAGGACGCCCGCGTCATGGTCGAAGAAATCGCCCCATATTGGCAGGGCAAGACCTTCTTCGAAGATTTGACCAAGGCGCTGCCAAAGGAAACCTACGACCTGACCTACGACCAGGACGACCCAATGATTTCCACCTACATTGTCAACGAAACGGCGTCCTTCCGTAGCTCGATTCAGTGGGTTCACGATTACGAAAAGATTCTCAAGGTCGGCTTCAAGGGCGTCAAGGAAGAAGCCCAGGCCATGCTCGATAAGCTCGATCCGTTGAGCCCAACCGACAACACCGAAAAGCGCCCATTCCTCGAAGCCATCATCATCATGGCCGATGCCATCGTCCTCTGGGCACATCGCTACGGCGACAAGGCCCGCGAAATGGCTGCCACCACCACCGACGCCAGCCGCAAGGAAGAGCTTCTGGCCATCGCCGATCGTTGCTATCGCGTGCCGGAATTCCCAGCCACCAACTTCCGCGATGCCGTCCAGAGCCAGTGGTTCACGCAAATGTTCTCGCGTATTGAGCAAAAAACCGGGACCATCATTTCCAACGGCCGCATGGACCAATATTTCTACCCATACTTCAAGGCCGACAAGGACGCCGGCATCCTCACCGATGAACAGGCGATGGAACTCCTCGAATGCATGTGGGTCGGCATGGCAGAATTCGTCGACCTCTACATTTCGCCAACCGGCGGCGCCTTCAACGAAGGCTACGCCCACTGGGAAGCCGTCACCATCGGCGGGCAGACGCCTGAAGGCCTCGACGCCACCAACGAGCTGTCCTACCTCTTCCTGCGCTCCAAGCAGGAATTCCCACTCAATTATCCAGACCTGGCGGCGCGCATCCATTCCACCTCGCCGGAACGCTTCGTCACCGAGGTTGCCAAGACCATCAAGGAAGGCACCGGCTTCCCTAAGCTGATCAACGACGAAGAGGTCGTGCCACTGCTCCTGTCCAAGGGCGCCCAGTTCGAAGAAGCCTACGATTACGCCGTCTCTGGCTGCGCCGAATGCCGCATGCCAAACCGCGACACCTATACCTCGAGCTGCGCCTATGTCAACTTTGCCTCGGCGCTTGAAATGGTCCTCTACAACGGCAAAACCCTGCACACTGGCGACCACGTCCTTGGCCTCGAAACCGGCGATCCTAACGCCTTTGCCAGCTTCGACGATTTTATGGCTGCCTACAACAAGCAAACTGACAACCTGCTCAAGCACGCCTTCATCCAGCAGTACCACATCATCCGTCTGCGTGCCGAGCATTTTGCCACGCCGCTCGGCTCCTCGATGCACAAGCTCTGCATGGCCAACCAGATTGACCTGCATCAGCCAAACATCCCTGGCGGCATCGACCTCGGCTATTTCGAGCTCATGGGCTACGGCACCGTCGTCGACTCCCTGGCAGCCATCAAGAAGCTCGTCTTTGAAGACAAGGTGCTGACCATGCAGGAAGTCATCGACGCCTGCAAGGATAATTTTGAAGGCCACGCCGTCGCTCGCCAATACATGCTCAACGCACCAAAATATGGCAACAACGACGAATACGCCGACGAAATCGGCAAGGCCGTCGACAAGCACGCCGTCGAATTCACCCGCGCCTACAGCGATGAGCTCGGCGTCCAGCTCGATTTGCGTCTCGTGCCATTCACCAGCCACGTGCCATTCGGCAAGGTCGTCGGCGCGACCCCTAACGGCCGCTACGATTCGATGCCACTGTCTGACGGCTCCTCCCCAACCCAGGGCATGGACGTCAACGGCCCAACGGCGATTCTCCTGTCCAACTTCAAATCCAAGAACTATGAATATCGCAACCGCGCCGCCCGTCTCCTCAACATCAAATTCTCGCCAAACTGCGTCGCTGGCGATGCCGGGACCAAGAAGCTTGTCAACTTCATCCGCACCTGGTGCGACCTCAAGCTCTGGCACGTCCAGTTCAACGTCGTCAACCGCGAAACCCTCATCGAGGCCAAGAAACATCCTGAAAACTATCGCGGCCTGATCGTGCGTGTTGCCGGTTACAGCGCATACTTCTGTGAGCTGTCGCCAGATCTCCAGGACGATTTGATTGCACGTACCACCCAGGAAACCATCTAAATATCGCCCATTGTCAAACCCCGGACAGCCGTTGCTCGTCAACGGCTGTCTTTGCTAAAGGAGGAATCTCTGATGCCTACAGGTACAGTTTTTAACATCCAGCATTATTCGGTGCACGACGGCCCGGGCATTCGCACGATCATCTTTCTCAAGGGCTGCCCCCTGTCCTGCCGCTGGTGCTCCAATCCCGAAAGCCATTTTCCGGGACCGGAGGTGGCATTCAATCCCGACAAATGCATTGGTGGAGAATGCAAAATGTGCCTGAAAATGGCACCTACCCACGTCTCTTGGGACGCTGATGCCGACCGGCCGATCCTGGCCGATCACCGCGACGCTGCCGTCGTCCGCGCAGGCAGCCTCTGCCCGGCCAAGGCCATGAGCATCTACGGCCAGACGATGAGCGTCGAGGACGCCGTGCGCGAGGTCGAGAAGGACGAATCCTTCTATTCTCGCTCCGGCGGCGGCGTCACCTTTAGCGGTGGCGAGCCGCTGATGCAGGCAGATTTTCTGCGCGCCGTCATCAAGGAATGCAAGCATCGCAGCATCCACACCGCCATCGAGACCACGGCCTTCGCGCCCTGGGAGGAGGTGCGCGAGATTTTTGCCGACCTCGATTATCTCATGGTCGATTGCAAGCACATCGACCCCGCCAAGCACAAGGCCTGGACCGGCGTCGACAATAGCCTGGTCCTTGAAAATCTCAAGCACATCCACGCCGAATTTCCCGACAAGCCCATCCGCGTGCGCACGCCCGTCATTCCCGGCTTCAACGACGACGCCGTGACCCTTTCGGCCATCGCGCACTTCGTCAAAACCGAGCTGCCGAACGCCGAATACGAACTACTCAAATATCACCGCTTTGGACTCAACAAATACAGCTTCATTGGCAAGGATTACACCCTCGAGCGCGACCTCGAGCTCGACGCTGACCGCTTTGCCGCCTTTGAAGCGCTGGTTAAATAGGAGGAAAGACCATGGCCATCATCGATTGTCGATTCAGACCCCACACCGAAAGCATTCTCCGCGGCCTCACCGAAAGCCCCATCTTCCGCGATGGGCTCCTGGCGATGGGCCTCGACCTCGACGAATACGTCGCCACTGCCGAGCCGGTGGCAAAAATCTGCCAGGACCTGCGCGCCTTTGGCATCGAAAAGGCGATTCTCGTCGGCCGCGACGCCGAAACCACCTACGGCTTCAAGCCAAACAACGACGAGCTCAAGAAATTCGTCGACCAAGACCCCGACCTCTTCTGCGCCTTTGCGGGCCTCGACCCCCACAAGGGCATGAGCGCCGTCCGCGATCTCGACCGCCTCGTCAAGGAAGAGGGCTTCAAGGGCGCCGCCACCGACCCGATCTACAACAAGCTTGCGATTGACCACGCCAAATTCTACCCCATCTACGCCAAATGCTGCGAGCTCGACATTCCGATGGTCATCACCACCGGCCCCGCCCGCTTCACCGAAGGCACCACCGCCGCCTTCGCCCATCCCGACCAGATCGACCGCGTGGCCAATGATTTTCCCGAGCTGCGCCTCATTATCAGCCACGGCGCCTGGCCATACATCAACGAAATGATCGGCTGCGCCTTCCGCAACAAAAACGTCTACGTCGAATGCTCCGAATACGAGAAATTCCCCGCCAGCAGCGCCTTCATCGACGCCGCCAAAGGCATCCTCCAAGACCGCGTCGTCTTTGCCAGCGCCCACCCCTTCGTCCACTACAAAGACGCCGTCGCCCTCTACGACAGCTTCGGCTTCACAGACGCCGTCAAAGAAAAAATCCTATACAAAAACGCCGCCCGCGTCCTCGGCCTCGAGGAGTAAACGCGCAAAAAAACAGCGCAGGTCCGAAAACCTGCGCTGTGACGGCGCTTGCAGAACACTGCACCCTGTGGTACAATATAAGCAATCACCGAGGTGCTGCTCGATGAACGGCTAGCCCTCTAGTAAGTTACAAAAAATAACCGCAACTTTTGGTAGGGGCGCGGTTATTTTTTTATATTCATCCCGAGGGTGATCGCTGCACCCAATCCCGCCGCATGGCTGTCGCAGAGCGATGGCTGTGCGGTTTTTTTGCGTGGGCGCGAGTTGTCTCACCATTTGCCTGTGGGCGTCATGTTATAATGAAGGAAAATGACTGGTTGTCGATACAAAGGAGGTGCGCCATGCCATTTCGCCATTTGCCAGGGGTGGAAACTTGCCGCTTTGCGCCGCGAGAGGTGCTGATTCGTCGCGGCGAGGCGATGCCCTACGTCTATTATCTCATTCGCGGCACCGTCAAGCGCGAGGTGGTCACCGCCGAAGGCTCGGTGATGATCATGACCATCAAAGAAAGCGGCAAAATCACCGGCTCGATTGTGGGGCTCTTGGGTATCTATGATGCAAAATATGGTAATATCAGCCCTGATGATTTTATCGCTGAGAATGACTGTATTTGTTATCGCATTCCAGTTGAGGTGTGTAAGGCGTATCTGCGCGCGCATCCAATCCTCCTTGAAGAAGCACTGATTATGTGCCTTGCATTATTTGATGAGGTTGAGGATAGGCATAAACAAGCAGAAGTGTCTGCACCCGCCAGGCTCTGTGAATTTTTGCTCCTGCACAGTGAGGAACGGCCCGAAGGCTCTCTCTTGGCCAAGAAATATTCCAACGTCGAGCTCGCCAAATATATCGACGCTCACAGCGTCACTGTCTCGCGCATTATTGCTTGTTTGCAACGCGAAGGCTTTGTGACCCGCTCCACCCACGGCCTCTGTCTTACTAATATTGCTGAGCTCAAGGCCATCGCTAATGGCAAGCGAAAAATCAAATACGATTGAAGATTTCCGTCGTCTCTGTAGAGACGGCGGATTTTTTTTGCAAAAGTTTAACGGCCGTTATGGTCAGTTTTCAATGGAATCTATAAACTGTATTTATAAGAAAACACAAGGAGGTCCTTATCATGGGCAGACCAACCATATATCCAACAGGTACAACGATTTATAATCCGGAAAAGGCATGGAGCGGCTATACCCTATTTCCATTTGAAGATGTCGGCGCCATTCTCATTGACATGAACGGTCGTGTCGTCAAGGTGTGGAAAGATTTGCAAGGCTTTCCAAACAAGCTCCTCAAGGGCGGCTATTGCTTGGGCAGCTTGGGCATGCGTGATGCGGCATTTTCCTATCAGGATCAGACAGACGTGGTGCAGGTCGACTGGGACGGCAACGTCGTCTGGAAATTTGACCACAAGGAGCTTGTGGAGGACGAGGGCCACGACCCCCAGTGGATGGCGCGTCAGCATCACGATTACCAGCGCGCAGGCAATCCTGTCGGCTACTATGTGCCGGAGATGGAATGCGAAACGGCCAGCGGCAACACGCTGATCCTCACCCACGAAACCATCCACAACCACAAAATCAGCGACAAGCAGCTTCTGGACGACGTTTTCATCGAGGTCGACTGGGATGGCAACATTGTCTGGGAATGGCGCGCCAGCGAGCATTTCCGCGAGCTGGGCTTTTCTCAGGCGGCGAAAAATGTGCTCTTCCGCAACCCTAACCAGCATTTCACCAAAAACGGCGAGCTCGGCGACTGGATGCACATCAACTCGATGAGCGTTCTCGGGCCAAATAAATGGTACGATGCAGGTGACGAACGCTTCCATCCCGACAACATCATCTGGGACGCGCGCGAAGCCAACATTATGGCGATCACCGACAAGAAGACGGGCAAAATCGTTTGGCAGATCGGCCCAGATTTTACCACGAGCAAGGAGCTGCGCAAAATCGGCCAGATCATCGGTCAGCACCATTGCCACATGATTCCAAAGGGCCTGCCTGGCGAAGGCAACATTCTCCTCTTTGACAATGGCGGCTGGGCAGGCTATGGTATTCCTGACCGCATGAGCACCGACGGCACCAAGGTCGACATTCGTGACCACTCGCGCATTCTCGAAATTGATCCCGTCTCTCTCAAGGTGGTTTGGAGCTATGTCGGCAGCGACAGCGATGCCGGAATGATGGGCCTGACCAACAACACCACCTTCTATAGCCAGCTGATCAGCGCCGCTCAGCGCCTGCCAAATGGCAACACCCTGATCACCGAGGGCTGCTTCTGCCGACTCTTTGAGCTCACGCCTGACAAGGAAATCGTCTGGGAATACCGCGCACCATTCGACAAGCTCAGCCGCACGCCGTCCATTTACCGTGCGTACCGTTATCCATACGACTATGTGCCGCAGCTCGATGCGCCGGAGGAAGTGCCAGTGGCACAGCTCGACAATATGAGCTTCCGTGTGCCAGGCGCGGCAGAAGGGATGCTCGAAAATATCACGACCGTACCG
The DNA here is from genome assembly GCA_030524315.1 of Peptococcaceae bacterium. Classification (GTDB taxonomy): domain Bacteria; phylum Bacillota; class Peptococcia; order Peptococcales; family Peptococcaceae; genus UMGS1590. Next base: position 14,782 of record JAUNGU010000009.1, on the reverse strand, counting down.
GAAGCCACCGGCTACACCTCGGAAATGGCCGCCTGTGTCACCGAAGGTGAAGACGAAGAAGCAACAGGTGCCGCATTTTAATTGAGAAATTGTCGCCGTCGAGGCGTCGCAGCAAAGCGATGCCTCGACAGCCTTCAAAAAAGAAAGGGAGAGCCACATGTCTACGAAAACGCTATTTTTGGGCAGAACCCAAAACCAGCTCATTAAGCTGGCCTGCACGGTGCTTTTGCCCCTCTTGATTTTTCTCATACCAACCAGTGAATTTTTCACCAGCCAGCTCAGACTGTTTCTGGTGATCACACTGATTGCCATCATTTCCTTTGCCACCGATTCTCTGCCACAGACGGGTGTCGCCATCGCCTTGCCGGTGCTCTATGTGATGACGGGGCTCGCTGAAGGCGGCGTCGTCTTTGCTGCCTGGACCAACTACGTGCCATGGATGATGATCGGCGCGCTGATCCTCTCGCTGGTCCTCGAAAAAACCCAGCTCATGCGCCGCATCGCTTATCACTGCATTCTTATCACCGGCGCCAGCTACCGTGGGATCATCCTCGGGCTGATTCTCACGGGCGTCATCATGAACCTCTTCATCATGGACAATGCCATCATTCCGATGGCGGCCTTGGCCTACGGCGTCTGCCGCGCCCTGGATTTGCAGCCGGGGAAGGCCTCGGCGGGGATCATGCTGAGCGCGGCCTTTTCGGCGCTGACGCCAATGAACTGGCTCTACAGCTCCAACCTGGCGATTCTTTTGGGTCTGGGCCAATCGGCCGGTGGACCGGCGAGCATGGGCTGGTTTGCGGTCATCGTCCATCAGCTGCCAATGGTGCTCTACACCTTGGGGCTGGGCGTCATGTGCTTGATCATGTTCAAGCCTGAGGGCCACATCAACGGCAAGGATTATTTTCAGAGTGAGCTCGCCAAAATGGGTAAGATGAGCACCGACGAGAAAAAAGCGGCCTTTGTCACCCTCGTCCTCTTTGTGCTCCTGGTCACCTCAAGTCTCACGGGTCTTGAACCGGGCTGGCTCTTTGCACTGATTCCTTGCCTGAGCTTTGTACCGGGGATTGACCTTGTCTCGAGCAAGGACGTCTACAAAATCAACTGGGGCTTTATTTTCTTCATTGCTGGCTGCTTGTCCATCGGCAATGTCGCCGGGAGCCTGGGCGTCGGCGAAATGATTTCCAACATGGCCCTGCCGGTCCTCGAAGGCAAGAGCTACTATGTGTTCTTCCTCTTTGTCTGGCTGCTGTTCTTCCTTTGCAACTTCCTGCTCACGCCGCTGGCAATGATGGCCGCCTTCACCCAGCCGCTGACAGAAATCGCCATCAACCTCGGCATCGACCCAACAACCCTCTACTTTGTTATCACCAGTGGCCTCGACCAAATTGTCTTCCCATACGAATATGCGCTGTATCTGTTGGTCTTTGCCTTTGGCATGATCAAGATGAAGCATTTTGTACGGGCGATGGCTGTCAAAATCGTCCTCAATTTCATCCTCGTCTTTGCGCTCCTGATTCCATACTGGAGCCTCATGGACATGATTTACATTCATTAACACACGCGCCATGCCGCCTTCGGGTGCGCATGGCTTTTTGGGGAAGGAGACTTGTCAATGACACCTTATCGATTTCAGTGGCGGGCGCTGCTCATGATGGTGCTGGCCTGGGGCTTTGCCGGGCTGGCGCACAACTGCGTGGCCTTTCTGTTTCCATATTTTTCCGAGGATTTCGCCCTGGGCACTGCTCACAATGGCTATCTCACCGGCACCCTGGCATTTTTTTGGACCCTCTCGATTCTCATTTGCGGCCCGCTGGCGGCGCGCATCGGCCAGATTCGCGTCATTGCCCCGGGGATGCTCCTTGGCGGGGCGGCGCTGGCGGCGCTCTCACTGGACCATTCCGTGGCGCTGCTCTATATTTGTACTGCGATTGCAGGCTTTGGCTGCGGCACGGTGGTGTCGCCAAGCTTTTCTTTTCTCGTGGCCCACAGCGATCCCAAAAATCGCGGCCTCTTTTTTGGCGCGAGCCAATCGGCCTTCACCCTCATCGGCTCAGCCATTGGCTCGCTGGTGTTCACGCGCCTGGGCGCGACAAGCGCCGGCTGGCAGGGCTGCTACGCCATCATGGGCGGGCTGATCATCGTCGTGGCGCTTCTCATCGCCCTCCTCGGACGGCCGATTCCCCACGTACCTGCGCCGGAAAGCGAGGAGGAGAAGCCGAGCTTTTGCCTGCTCTTTGGCTATCGCAACGTCGTCCTCTCGACGATTCTCGCCTGTCTGATGATGATGTGGTACTTCACCACCGCCGCCTACACCATTCTTTATCTCATGGAGGCGCGGAGCCTCTCGGCGGTGGCTGCCGGGGCGATTTTTGCAGGCTTTGGCTCCGGCGGCTTCATTGGCGAATTTGCTGCGCCTAGCATTTCTGACCGCCTCGGCCGCAAAACCACCGCCCTTCTGGCCGTCGTCATCGGCACCGCAAGCTTTGCCGCCTTCGTCTTTGTGCCAATGCCTGCCCTGGGCCAAACCTTGGCGCTGGCCGTCGCCGCCTGCTTCATGTCCGGCGCCATGGCCATTCTCAACTCCGTCGTCCCTAGCGAATCGGTGCCACCCCACCTCGTCGCCACCGCCACCTCCTTTACGCCTGCCTGCGGTGAATTTGTCGGCGGCGTCCTCGCGCCCGTCCTCGCCGGTGTCCTTGCCGGGACCCTCGGTACCAGCCACGTCATGCTCGTCCTCGCCGCCCTACCCCTAGCCGTCATCCTCGGCCTCCTCTTTCTCAAGGAAACCGCCCCACGCATCCTCGCGCGGCGCGAAGGCAAATAAAAAAAACGACCGCCACAGGTTTGCACGTACAAATCTGTGGCGGTCGTTTGCGTTTATTTGAAAAGATAGGACGTCATCGACAGCGCCCCCATGTCGAAGCTGTGGTTCCAGACCTTGACGGGGCGGCCGGTGCCTGCGCCGAAGGCGGTGTAGAGGGGCCAAAAATGGTCGGTGGTGTAGACGGCCTTGAGGAAGTCGGGATGGTCACTGGCGGCCAGGAGCTTGGCCTCGTCGCCCTTAACAACGGCATTTTTGACGTAGGTGTCAAACTCCACGGCCCAATCCTCGCCCTTGCCTGCCATGCGCCTTTTCACGAGGTTCAGGTTGTGGACGACGTTGCCGCTGGCGAGAAACATGACGCCCTGGTCGACAAATTTGCGCAGGCGACGGCCCAGGGAAATCATTTTCGCCGGTGGGTAGTTGATCGGCGTGCTCATCATGATCACGGGCACGTCGGCCTCGGGGAACATGTTGCAGAGCACCGTCCAGGCGCCGTGGTCCATGCCCCAGCTGTTGTCGACCTCGGCCTCGCCGCCGAGATGGCGGAGGATTTTTTCGGCGAGGGCAGGATCTGCCGGCGGATTGTAGCGAACCTCGTAGAGGGCCATGGGGAAACCGTACATGTCGTCAATTTTGGGATTGTCGGCGGCGGTGCGAATCTTGAGGCCCTCGGTCATCCAATGGGCCGACATGACGAGAATCGCCCGCGGCGGGTCGAGCCGCTTGCCCATGTTCCACATGCCGGCGCGGGCTGGGCTATCTTCGATGGCGACCATCGGCGAGCCGTGGCCGACAAAGAGCACCGGCGCTTTTTTATATTTTTCCATAGGAGTCATCCCCTTGCGTATTGTCAATAATCCTATTATAATATGGGATTTTGCAATTAGCAAGCGGCGGCTAACTCGCGCCACAAAAAAACGCGCCCATCCTCAGATGACGCGTTCCTTGTTGATGACCAGCGCAAATTCACAGCCGAGGGTCTCGGCAGCCTTGCGACAGAGCACCATGCGCTCGAGAAAAATCTCGAAATAATCCATCACCGAGCAGACGCTCTTGTCAAGCTTGAGGCGCGCCTCAATGAGGTGGCCGTTTTCGACGCTGATGCTGCTCTGCTTGACGGCGTAATTGACGCGGTCGTGAATGTCAAAGGCCGTCTGGTCCTTGTTGCGCACGCGGGTCTGACGCACGTCGGTCTTGTCGGCGATGATGATCGCCGCGGTGATGGCGTCGACGGGGTAGGCGTTGGGCTCGTCGTGGTTGCCGATGGCAGTGATGACCGCCGCCACGTCCTCGTCGCAAGCGCCGAGGTGGTCAAGAATGCGCATCGCCATGAGCGCCCCGGTCTGAGCGTGGTCGTGGCGATTGACGACGTTGCCAATGTCGTGCATATAGCCTGCCACCCGCGCCAGCTCGATGTCGTGCTTTTTGTAGCCGAGGTCCTTGAGGAGCTTGCCCGCCACCGACGCCACATGGGTCACGTGGGCAAAGCTGTGCTCGGTAAAGCCCATGCCTGCCAGAGTGCGGTCGGCCTTTTCGATGTAGGTGCAGATGGTCTTGTTGTCCTTGACGGTTTCAAATTTGAGTTTCAATGATGCATCCCTTCTTTCATTCCTTTTTGCCTCATTTTAACACAGCGGCGTGAAAATCCTGTGTCAGTCGCATGAAGCTTGTGTAAAGTGGGCAAATAAAAAAAGCAGGTGCGCATTTGCACCTGCTTTTGATGGCTGTGTGATTGTAATTAGATGATGCCCTGTTCCATCATGGCTTCGGAAACCTTCAGGAAGCCAGCGATGTTGGCACCGGCAACGAGGTTGTAGCCCAGGCCGTACTTTTCAGCAGCGGCTGCAGAGTTGTCATGGATGGTTTTCATGATGGCACGGAGCTTGCCGTCGACTTCTTCTTCGGTCCAGAAGAGACGTTCGGAGTTCTGGCTCATTTCGAGTGCGGATACACCAACACCACCGGCGTTTACAGCCTTGGATGGAGCCATGATGACGCCCTGGCTCTGGATGTATTCCATTGCATCGTTGGTAGTAGGCATGTTGGCAACTTCGATGTAGTACTTGACGCCGTTGGCAACGATCTTCTTGGCTTCGTCCATGTTGACGTCGTTTTGGGTAGCGGATGGCATTGCAATGTCAACCTTGACGCCCCATGGCTTTTCACCTGGATAGAACTTGACACCAAACTTGTCAGCGTAATCCTGAACCTTGTCGCGGCCGGAAGCACGCATTTCGAGGAGGTAGGAAATCTTTTCGTCGGTGTTGATGCCGTCTGGATCGTAGATGTAGCCATCTGGGCCAGAGAGGGTGACAACCTTGGCGCCAGCTTCGGTCATCTTCAAGCAAACGCCCCAAGCAACGTTACCGAAGCCGGAGACGGAAACGGTCTTGCCTTCGAGGGTGTCGCCGCAATGCTTCATGACAGCATCAGCGAAGTATACAGCGCCGAAGCCGGTGGCTTCCGGACGGATCAGGGAGCCGCCGTAGCTCATGCCCTTGCCGGTGAGAACGCCGTTTTCGAAGGCGCCACGGATGCGGCGATACTGGCCATAGAGGAAGCCGATTTCACGGCCGCCAACACCGATGTCCCCAGCAGGAACGTCGACATTAGGACCAATGTGACGATAGAGCTCGGTCATGAAAGCCTGGCAGAAACGCATGATTTCGTTGTCGCTCTTGCCGCGTGGGTCGAAGTCAGAGCCGCCCTTGCCGCCGCCGATAGGAAGACCGGTCAGTGCGTTTTTGAAGATCTGTTCAAAGCCCAGGAATTTGATGATACCGATATAAACAGAAGGATGGAAGCGCAGACCGCCCTTGTAAGGCCCGATAGCGCCATTGAACTGTACACGATAGCCGCGGTTGACGTGAACTTCACCGTTGTCATCAACCCAGGTGACACGGAAGCTGATTTGGCGTTCCGGTTCGGTCAGACGGCCGAGCAGGTTGGTGGCTTCAAATTCAGGATGCTGATCAACAACAACCTCGATGGATTTGAAAACTTCTTCTACAGTTTGCAGAAATTCAGGTTCGTTGGCATTACGTTTTTTAACGTCTTCCAGTACACGTTCCATGTAAGCATTCATTATTTACATTCCTCCTAAAAATTGATCTTTACGTTATTTACGGAGCCTTTATCGCTCCCTATGGTTTCATTATAGGATTGAATATAGGCAATGTCAAAAGCTATCTTAACTTTCAGATAAAATCATGCCAAGGCGCAAATCTTACAATTTTTTATTGCAACAATCAATTCTATTTTTTGATTCGCCCATGAAAAAACCTGCACCAATAGTGGCGCAGGCTTTTCCGATGCGTTTGTATTGAGGGATTTTCCGCGGGGAAAATTATTTGTTCGAGAGATGTTCACAATCCAATGCTTCCAGCGCATCCTCGTCGTCGGCATTTTCTGCGCAGATGACAGCCACCTTTTCCTGGAGGGCCGTGGATGCGTAGTAGGTTTTATGCTTGACGGCAAAGAAGATGGCGCCGATGGCCAACCAGACAATCAGGAAGGCCCACGCCTGAACAGAGAGGAACCCTGGTGCAAATGGCAACACGAGCAGGCAAATAAAGAAGACGGCAAAGCACACGCCGAGGCCGGAAATATACATCTGCTTCTTGTCACCGGCGCGCTTGGCCATGACAAAGGCCGACGCCGTCGTGTAGGTAAAGCCCATGTCCGCGCCAACGGCGGTCATGTCAACGAGCCAGCTCAGCACCTGGCGGCCAAAGAATGGCGCGATCATCGCCAAGAGCATCATAAAGATGATGGCATTACGAGGCACGTGGTGCTTTGGATCGAGCTTGCCAAAGGCAGCAGGAATCGCTTCGGCAATGGCCATCGAATAGAGCAAGCGGCTACCAGCCAGATAGAAGGCGTTGAGCCCGGAGATGATGCCGCAGAGCATGGCAATCGCCAAAAGAATCAGACCGAAGGTCCCGATCAAATGCTCAACAGCAGCGCCCGTTGGCCAATCCTTGAAATCGATGATGAATTGCTCCCAAGGGCCGACGATGGCGGTGGCAATGTTCATGATCATGTACATGAGGGCAGCCACAGAAATCGAAGAAATCAAGAGCGCCTTGGTTTTCTTATTGGAAAAGGCGTACTCCTCCGAGGCCTGCGGGATACAGTCAAAGCCCACATACGCCCATGGTGCCAAAGCAGCAACCGTAAAGATCGACGCCAGCGCCGTCTTGTCCGGTGCAAAGTAAGGCTGGAGATTGCTCCAATCGACGCCACCGGCGAGGATGACCGCACCGATGATGAGAATGCAGCCAACGAGGCCCAGCGCAACCGCCGTCTGGAACCAGCCAGCCGCTTCAACGCCGCGCATGTTGACCAAGCCGATGATGAGAATTGCGAGAATATCGACAATCAGCTCGCCGCCGTAAACCGTCCAGCCAGCAATGTCATAAAGCTCGAAGGTTTGCAGTGGCCCTGGGAAGATGTAGCGGGCAACCAGACCAACGGCCGTCGCATTCATCGGAATCAGTGACCAGTAGGCGATGGCAATGAACCACCCGCAGAGAAAGGCGTGGGTTTTACCAAAGGCCGTATCGGCATAGACAAATTCGCCACCAGCGACAGGGAATTTACTAATAAGATAACTATAGCTAAAGCTGATGACGACAATCATTAAGGCGCCAAGAATCAGACCGATGGATGCACCAATCGGGCCCGCCTTTGGCAACAGCGTGTCCCCCGGCATGACGAAGCAGCCCCAGCCGATCATCGCACCGAGCGCAAGACCCCAAACCCCAAGCGGGCTTAGGCCTTTCTCGAATTCTACATTTTCTTGTTGTGACATGTTTAACGCTCCTTTACTCAAGGTGTTGTAATTCCTTTTGATTCATCCCTTCCTCGTTGTGTGAAAGCAATGCGTCAAAAACAAAAAATCGATTGTCGAACAAATCTCATGTATATATGAAACTTATTCAACAAATCTTTTTTGCAATTATAAGTACAATTCCGATAAAAAACCAGGGGTTCCTTTCATGGATTTATTGCTAAGCGTTTAATATTACAGGATAAAATTGAAAATTTATGGTTAAAAGACTATGTTTTATACAAAGGATGTATTGCTTTTGTTAAAAGAACACCGTTCATCCATAAGCGCCGTTTTTATTAATAAAATATGCCATTTATGACATTATTAAGTGCAAAAAAACGGCCACCGCTTATGAACGGTGACCGTTGGAGGATGAGGTTTACTTGTCGTCCATGCCGAAGCTGGCTTTGGCGACTTTTTCCTGGAGGGCTGTCGAGGCGTAGTAGGTTTTGTATTTTGAGGCGAAGAAGATGGCGCCGATGACAAGCCAGACAACGAGGAAGATCCATGCCTGTGGGGCTAGGAACCCGGGCATCCCCGGAATGATCAAAAGACCGATGAAAAACAGCGAGCAGAGCACGCCCAGCCCACTCCAGAAGCATTGCTTGCCGTTGCCTTCACGTCGCGCCATGGCCAAGGCCGAGGCGGAGGTGTAGGTAAAGCCCATGCCTGCGCCGACGGAGGTCATATCCACGAGCCAGCTCAGCACCTGGCGCCCAAAGAATGGGGCGATAAACGAGAGCACGAGCAAAAAGAGAATGGCGTTTTTTGGTACGTGGGTTTTTGGATCGAGCTTGGTGAAGGCCTTTGGCAGGGCGTCGGCGATGGCCATCGAGTAGAGCAGGCGGCTGCCCGAGAGATAAAAGGCGTTCATCCCCGAGACGATGCCGCAGAGCATGGCGATGGCCAAAAGGATCAAGCCAAAATAGCCGATGAGGGTTTCGACGGCAGCGCCGGTGGCCCAGTTTTTGTTGTCGACAATGAAATCCTGCCATGGCGCGACGATGGCAGTGGCAATGTTCATGATCATGTACATGAGGGCTGCCACAGACACTGAGGAAATCAACAGCGCCTTGGTTTTCTTGTTGGAGAAGGCGTATTCCTCTGCCGCCTGGGGGATGCAGTCAAAGCCGACATAGGCCCATGGCGCCAGCGCTGTCACCGCAAAAATCGAAGCAAAGATGGATTTTTCGGGTGCAAAGTACGGTTTGAGGTTGGAGAGGTCGACGCCGTGGATGAGGATGCAGGAGAGGATCACGAGGATCGCCCCGACCAGGCCCATGGCCACCGCCGTCTGAAACCAGCCGGCCGCCTCAGCGCCGCGCAAATTGATGAAGCCGATGATGACAATCGCCGCCAAGTCGACCAAGAGCTCGCCGCCGTAGACGGTCCAGCCGGCAATGTCGTAGAGCGGGAGCTGCTGCAGCGGCCCCGGGAAAATGTAGCGGGCAACGAGGCCGACGGCTGTGGCGTTCATCGGAATCAGCGCCCAGTAGGCGATGGCAATGAACCAGCCGCAAATAAAGGCGTGGGTCTTGCCGAAGGCCGCGTCGGCATAGACGAAGCCGCCACCGGCGACAGGGAATTTGCTGATCAGGTAATTGTAGCTAAAGCTGATGACCACGACCAAGAGCGCCCCGAGAATGAGGCCGATGGAAGCGCCGATTGGCCCCGCCTCGGGCAAGAGGGTGTCGCCGGGCATGACAAAGCAGCCCCAGCCAATCATCGCGCCGAGGGCCAGACCCCAAACGCTCAGGGGGCTCATACTTTTTTCTAACTGTGTTTCTTCGGACTGTGACATTTGTGAACTCCTTTTCCTAAATGAAAGTGTCTTCTTGTCTTTCCATAAAAAATAAATGAATTTGCAAACATATTTCTTTTGCGATTTTAGCAAAATTGTATGAATTCTTTGTATGTTGGCATTATAAAGGGTTATTTCCCACTTTTCCAGTAGTTTATTACATGCTTTAACTTTAATATATTCGTTCTTTCAATCTATTAATGCAATTCTTCTGAGTATGAATATTTGTCAGATTTCTTCACTCACCCTCACTGATGCCTGAAAAATCCGTTCATGAAGCCTTTTTTCTTGTATCCGACGGCGCGCGCGGCTATAATATGGGGAGGGATTTTTTAACGACGATTTTACAAAACACAAGGAAGCGATATCATGCACATTTATAGTGAACATAAACGGCCCATTGGCGCCACCCGCCAATCGCCCTGCGGCTGCATGACCGAGGTCGTCATCCAGGGCGAGCCTTGGCGCACGATGATGGACAATGTGCTCATCGATTATGCCCTGCGGCCGCCCTTTGGCGAGGCCCACTGCTACCGCATCGACCGCGACGATGACGCAGGTCGCTGGCTCGTCAAGGCAAAAAGCGCCCTAGAGGACGATCTCTGGGTGGACATTGCCGAGGTCAAATGCGACGAGGAAAATCTGCCGGTGCTGAGCCTTTTGCGGGTGCGGCCAAAATACGCCGGAAGGAGGCGCAGCAGTCGTGAAAAACGGCAAATCCATTAAATCTCAGCCCGTCTCGGTGCTTGTGAGTGCCTGTCTCTTGGGCATCGCCTGCCGCTACGACGGCGAGTCCAAGCCCCATCCCCTGATCATCGATAATGGCCGTCATTTTTCCTTCGTGCCCTTCTGTCCGGAAACCTACGGCGGCCTGCAGACGCCCCGCGTCCCTGCCGAGTGCCAGCCCGACGGGCGCGTCCTCACCAAGGAGGGCTTGGATGTGACGGCGGCCTATGCCAAGGGCGCGGCGCAAGCGGTGGCCATCTGCCGAGATTTTCACATTGACTACGCCATTCTCAAAAGCCGCAGCCCATCCTGCGGCGTCCAGAGCCGCTACGATGGCAGCTTTTCCGGCACCCTCATCGACGCGCCCGGCGTCACGGCGCAGGCGCTCATGGATGCGGGCGTGCAGGTGATTTCTGATGAAGACTTCGAGGCCTCTGCCCTCATGGACAAGGCCCAATCCCATCTCGACAAAGGAGCAAATACCCTGTACGTTGCTGTAGAAGAAGGTAGCTGCGTCGGCTGTGGCAGCTGTGCCGCCATTTGCGAGGACGTCTTTGCGATGACCGACCTCGGCACCGCCCGCGCCACCAAAGCAGTCACTGCCGAGACCCTCGCCGACGTCAAGGACGCCATCAAAATGTGTCCCGTCAACTGCATATTTTGGGACGAGGATTAATTTTTCCCAGAAAAAAAGACATTGCACGCGCGTTCGTGCAATGTCTTTTTGTTTGCAAATTATTCGGCTGGCTGCGCCGCGTCCAAAATGCCGACGATGCGCAAGACCTCGTGCACATCCTCGACAGGGATGATGGTCAGGGGCGCGGTGATTTTTTCGTCGATGTCGGCGAGATCACGCTCGTTTTCCTTTGGAATGAGGACGGTGGTGATACCAGCGCGTTGAGCCGCCATGAGCTTTTCCTGGAGGCCGCCGATGGCGGTGACGGCGCCACGCAGGGCGACCTCGCCGGTCATGGCGTAGGTTGGGGCAACGGCGCGGCCGGTGACCAGGGAAGCAATCGCCGTGGTCAGGGTAATGCCCGCCGATGGGCCATCCTTTGGCACAGCGCCGTCAGGGACGTGAATGTGTAGGTCGTTTTCCTTAAAGAGGGCGGCCTTGTCCGGGAAGAGGGCCTTGACGAGGCTCGTCGCCAGGTAGGCACTTTCCTTCATGACGTCGCCGAGCTTGCCGGTGAGGACGAGCTTGCCGCTGCCCTTGGTAAAGAGGGCTTCAATAAAGAGAATGTCGCCGCCTGCCTGAGTCCAGGCCAGGCCTGTGACGACGCCCGGGCGCTTCTCCGAGAGAATGTGCTCGTGGAGGTATGGCTGCATGTCGAGCCACTCGCGCAAATCCTCCGGCACAATCGTAAACGGTGGCTTTTCGCCGGTGGCGACGCGCACAGCGGCGCTGCGGCAGAGGGCGTCGATGCGCTTGCGCAGGCCGCGAACGCCCGCCTCCATGGTGAAGTCCTCGATGAGGGTGCGCAGGGTTTCATCCGAGAGCACCAGCGCCCCTTCCTTGAGGCCGCTCTGATCGAGGGATTTTTTGATCAGGTGGCGCTTGGCAATTTCGAGCTTGTCCTCCATCGTGTAGCCGGAAAATTCGATGACCTCCATGCGGTTCAAGAGCGGCGCCGGGATGGTGTCAGTGCTGTTGGCAGTGCAAATGAAGAATACATCCGAGAGGTCGAAAGGCACGTTGAGATAATGATCGACAAAGGTGTTGTTCTGCTCAGGGTCGAGGACCTCCAGGAGCGCACTCGCCGGATCGCCGTTGTAGCTGGCCGAGAGCTTGTCGACCTCGTCGAGGACCATGACGGGATTGTTGACGCCGACCTTGTGCAGACCGTCGGCAATGCGCCCGGCCATGGCGCCAATGTAGGTGCGGCGATGGCCGCGAATGTCCGCCTCATCGCGGACCCCACCCAGGCTCACGCGCACGTATTTGCGCTTGAGGGCGCGGGCAATGCTCTGTCCCACCGACGTCTTGCCGGTGCCCGGCGCGCCCACAAAGAGCAAAATCGAGCCTGCCTGCTTTTTCTTGAGGGACATGACGGCAATCTGCTGGATGACGCGGGTCTTGACCTTTTTGAGGCCGTAGTGGTCCTCGTCGAGAACCTTCTTGGCATAGGCGACATCGATTTTCTTGGCGCGCTGGCGCTTCCACGGCATCGAGAGGAGATATTCCATATAATCGTAGAGCAGGGCGTATTCGTTGCCGGTGCCATTTTCCTGCTTGAGACGGCGCAACACCTTCTCTGCCTCGGCCTTGGCCTGGGCGTTGAGGGGCAAGGTCTGGATTTTCGTGGCAAATTGCTCGAGCTCCGAGAGATTTTCCGGGTGCATCTCGTCAAGCTCCCGCTGCAAGACCTCGATCTGGTGGCGCAACGCCTGCTCCTTCATGTTCTGCTCGTACTCGATTTTCTGCATTTCCGCCGCCTCGGCGCCTGCCTTGGCGATTTCGATAAAGGCGTAGAGAATGCGCTCCAGTGCCAGCATGCGCTCGTGACGGCTGGCGTGGGTCAGCACCTCGTAGCGATCCTCGTTGGTCGTCGTCAGCCATGGCGAAAGGGACACCGCCGCATCCTCCATGGTCTGAAAGCCCTCGATCATCGGCAACACCCGCGCGCCCCAATCAAAGTCCTTGGCAAAATCCGCCAACGCCTCCTTGATCGCCGCCAGATGGGGCTGCATCTCCTCGGGGCTGAGGTCGGCGATATCTTCCAGTGGCGTCGTCTCCACATCGATGGTTGCATCCGTATTGATATGGACGGCATCAATGTGCACGCGGCTCGCGCTGTGGATCGTCACGAAGCCATCCTCAGAAATGGCAATGACCTGGCCGCGCACGCCGATGTCGTAGAAATCGTTCTTCTGATAAGCGTGGCGATCCCGCTGCTCCTTGGCAATGAGCAACACCACATCCTCGTAGAGGGCTGGTTCCTTGAGGGCAAATTCCTTAAACTCGCTCACCTTGACGTACATGTTGACGTGGGGAACGATGAGTACATTATACAATGGTATGACAAACATGGTTGATCAACCTCCATCACAAGATGTTAGCCACTTATTTTATTGAGTGCTAAAACATCTCGAAAATAAATACCCAGATCGCACCGTCTAAAGCGGATAATCTGAGTCATATCTCGATAACATTCTAATCCTACCATTATAGCGGGTCCTTGTCAATCGCCCGCCGCCGCCCGCGCAAAAATTCTTGGACGCGGCAGATTTTCCAGCGAGAAATTTGCGTGCATGCAAAAAAACGCAAGCGCTGTGCGGAGGGGAAGGTGCGCAGCGCTCGCGTTTTGAGCGAGAATTATTTGCCCCAGACGTCTTCGGCGATTTCCTTGACGAGGGCGAGCTTGGCTTTTTCGTCGTCGACGGTGAGCTTGTTGCCGATTTCGCAGGAGGCGAAGCCGCACTGTGGGCTCAGGTAGAGACGATCCTTTGGAATGTAGGCTTCCGCTTCTTTGATGCGGGCCTCGACGGCGGCCTTGTCCTCGAGGACTGGGCTCTTGGTGGTGACGAGGCCGAGGACGACCTTCTTACCAGGGGCGATTTCTGCCAATGGCGCAAAGCTGCCGGAGCGTTCGTCGTCGTATTCGAGATAGAAGGCGTCGACGTTCTCCTGAGCAAAGAGGAATGGCGCGATTGGGTCATAGGCGCCGCTGCTGGCCCAGGTGGAATGATAGTTGCCGCGGCAGACGTGGGTGGTGATGGTCATATCTTCCGGATGGCCTTCGAGGGCGAGGTTGTTGAGACGGAGATACTTCTCTGCTTCCTCTTCGAGGGTCAGGCCGGCTTCTGCCATGAATTTGTGGTAGCTGTCGTCAACGAGCATGCCCCAGGTGCAATCGTCGAGCTGGAGGTTGCGGCAGCCAGCATCGTAGAGATCCTTGATAACGGTCTGGTAGGCCTTGGCAATGTCGGCGTAGAGTGCTTCCTTGTCGCTGTAGACGCTGTCGGTCTGCTTGCCGTTGTCCTCGCGATAGAGCTCAGCGAGGAGCTGGGATGGTGCAGGAATGGTCTGGCGAGCGACGGTGTTGTCATCCTCGAACTGCTTGACGAATTTGTAGTGCTCGACGAATGGGTGGTTTTCGCCGCTGATTTTGCCGACACAGGCCACAGAGCCGTGGGTGGTTTCTTCGCCGTGGAAATAATAGCCGTGGTCAAGCTCTATTTCGTCAACGCCGTTGAGCCCCCACATGAAGTCGAGGTGCCAGTAGGCGCGGCGGAATTCGCCGTCGGTGATGGCGTGATAACCGGCATCCTTTTGCAGCTGGATGAGCTTAGTGATTTCTTCGTCTTCGACGGCCTTCAAGGCAGCAGCGTCGATTTTTCCTTCTTTATATTGAACGCGGGCTTCCTTGAGACGTTCTGGACGCAGGAAGCTCCCGACAAAATCGTATCTGAATGGTCCGTGCAAATTGCTCATGGTGTAGTCTCCTTTGGTTGTGAATTTTTTCTTGGTTCGTTTGACAGTGTTTATTATAGAGGCTCGCAAACCCTGTGTAAAATATCCATAACGAGCAATTGGTTATAGTCTCATTCTATAACGCTGAAAAACTTCTATTTAATGACATTTTCATTTCTC
>JAUNGU010000095.1 GCA_030524315.1 Peptococcaceae bacterium | reverse complement strand
CCTGCTGCCGCAGCCGACGACACCACCACCGAACAGCCACAGGCCACCGCTGGCACCTGCGGCGCCGAAGGCCACGAAGCCGATGTCACCTGGAACTTCGATGCCGCTAGCGGCACCCTGACCATCAGTGGCACTGGCGCGATGGCGGATTACGTACGCAACAAGGAACCATGGTATGGCTTGCGTGAGAGCCTCACCAAGATTGTCGTCGACAAGGGCGTGACACGCATTGGCGACAACGCCTTCTCCGGTCTCGCTCAGCTGCAAACTGTCTCCCTGCCAGACGGCCTCACTGCAATCGGCGACTACGCCTTCTTTACCTGCACTGCGCTGGGCGAGGTCACCATTCCTGCCTCTGTCACAGACATGGGCGCAAATCCATTCCGCGAATGCAGCAGCCTCTCTGCCATCAATTTGGCCGACGGCTCGTCCTTCCAAAAATCCGGCAACGCCCTGCTCTCGGCCGATGGCAGTCAGCTCATCAGCTATCCGGCAGCCAGCGACGGCGACAGCTTCAGCGTGCCAAATGGCGTAACGACGATTCAGGATGGCGCCTTTGGTGGCACGACGACACTCACGTCCATTACCATTCCGGATTCAGTGACCACCCTTGGCGAGTGGTGTTTTGCCGACAGCGCTCTGACGAATATCACCTTGCCAGCATCTGTGACCAGCCTTGGCAGCTATGCATTCAGAGGGTGCACTGGTTTGACTGCGATTTCAATTCCAGAGTCCATCACGACTTTGCCAGCTGGGTTATTTGACGATTGCCAACGCTTGGAAAAAATTTCTAACATCGATCAGGTGACAGAAATTGGCCAGTTTGCCTTCCGTCATACAGGTCTGACGACCTTTGAGATTCCTGCCAGTGTCACAACAATGGGCTATCAAGCCTTTGCCAACAACAAGCGCTTAGAAACAGTCACCATCGGCTCTGGTCAAATCTCTGGCAGTAATCGCTGGTTTGAGGGCTGCGACAATTTGAAGGTTGCGGTATTTACGGATAAAGACCATTTTTCTTTGCCTGATAGAACCTTCCTTAATTGTGCGTCCCTCTTAGCCATTGATGCCACCGCTTACTCAGGAACAATAGACACCGGGAACAAATTGGCTTACAACGGTCTTGCAGGCTTGGATGGCACGATTTTCTATACCAGCAATCCTATCACTGTGAACTTTGAAAAATCAGGCATCGCACAGGCAGTCACCAATGGCGGTGCCCTATCAGTTGACGACCTCCTCGCAAATGGCCACGCGCTGACCACACCAACCTATGCAGACGGTACCGCTTTTGCAGGTTGGAACAATGCAAGTGGCGAATCTGCAGCGAAAGGCCAAACCTATACCGCCAATGTCAATCGCTTGAGCGGCACAGAGGCAGGCGTCGATTGGAGCTTTGCACCAGCCACTGGCGTGTTGACCATCAGTGCTGCAGAAAATCCTGCCGATGGTGCAACTGCCGGAGAAATGAAAAACTATAACACTTGGACTGAGAACAACTATAGCAATGCCCCATGGTATACCTTCCGTAATGACATCAAGGAAATCGTCGTTGCCGCAGATGTAACAAAAATGGGAAATAACGCCTTCTATGGTTACGACAATCTGAAAAAGGTCGTCTTTAAAGGCGGTGCCTTTGATAAAACTCAAGCGCAAACACCTTTTGTAAAAAGCGCTCTCGAAATCGCTACGTTTTCAAATTCAGATGCATTAGTCATTCCAAAGAAACTGTTCGATGGCTGTGCAAACCTCAAGGTCGTTGATGCAACTGCATATAATGGCACGATTACATTGAATGGCGCCAATAGTGCATGGGAATTTCTTGCTGGTGCAGACAACGCTGTCTTTGTCTCGCAACAGCCGGTAACCAATAATAGCGCAAATATCGGCAATGTCATCTTTGCAAATGTCAGCACAACACCTGTCACCTTTGATCTTGCAAAATCTGGTCTGGATGCCATTGTGAGCAATGGCCATAGTGTCACTTGGACAGAAACAACCCTCAATAAGGCAACGCAAAACAAAGCCACTTGGACACCTTCAGGCAAAAGCTTTACTCCGGTCGAAATCAATGCTTCTGTCGATAAGCTGGAAACCACCAAAGCGACCATCTCCGGTGATATCACAGATGCTTCTAGCAGCGACAAAAGCATTTGCACCGTCAGCGTTACTGGTGGCGAAGTAGCTGTCACCCCTGATACCAACCTGGCAGTCGGCACTTATGAAACAACCATCATTGTCTACACCGACAACGCTGCTCACGTGGTTCCAGTGACGATCAACGTCACCAAGGCCGATTCCACTGTCACCCCTGACAAGCAGGAAATCTCCGCCACCTACGGCGAGACTGTCGAATTGACAGTCAACATCGGAAAAGCGTCCAAAGCGCGTGCCCTGTCCGCTGATGTACCCCTTAATAACGTTTCTTTCTACAACGGCAACACTTATCTGGGCACCGTCCGTGTCGACAATGGCAAAGCCACGTTGAACTACGACACCACAGCTAAAGGTTTGCTACCAAATGTCGCTAACACAGTCACCGCCTACTACGGCGGCAGCGATAATCTCAATCCTAGTGATGCAGCCGCCAAGTTCAAGGTGAACGTTCAGCAAAAAGGATTGACTGTCAAGGATCTCACCGCCACCGACCGCACCTACGAAGCTGGCAACAAGACTGTTGCGCTGATGGGCGGAAAATTGACCGGTACGGCTTCCGGCGACAATGTTTCTGCCGTGATGCCAACGGAAGGCACCATGAGCGATGACGCTGTCGGTCAAGACAAATCTGTGACGATTCCAACAATCACGCTGACTGGCGCGGATGCTGGATACTACAAACTGACTCAGCCAACAGGCGTCACTGTCAATATCACAGCAGCCGCCAACCCTGGTACCCCTGGCGCCGCGGTTTACGCCATCGCTGTAGATAAGGCCGACCACGGCACGATTGCCGTCAACCCAACCAAGGCTGTGCGCGGCAAGACTGTGACCATCACCGCCAAAGCTGACGCTGGCTATGCCGTTGACGCTGTCAAGGTCACCGACCGCAACGACAAATCCGTGAAGGTCACGGCCAACAGCGACGGTACTTACAGCTTCACGATGCCTGCATCGAAGGTGGACGTCAGCGTCAGCTTCAAGGCAGCGAGCGTCGACCCTCAGCCACAGCCAACGCCGGAAAATCCATTCACTGACGTGGCGGATGATGCGTACTACTACGACGCTGTGCTCTGGGCGGTTGATAATAAGATCACCAATGGCACGAGCGCCACGACGTTCAGTCCTAATCTCGCCTGCACCCGTGCGCAGATGATCTGCTTCCTCTGGAACCAGGCTGGTCAGCCAGATCCAACGAGCGAAGAAATGCCATTCACGGACGTTGCCGAAGGGACCTACTACCACGACGCAGTACAGTGGGCGGTTGAGAAGGGTCTCGCTGCCGGAACGAGCAACACCACCTTCTCGCCAAATGCGACGCTGACCCGTGGTCAGACCGTCACCTTCCTCTATCGCGCCGCCGGCGAGCCAGCTGTGAACGCGGATAGCAGCTTCACCGACGTGGCAGATGGCGCCTACTACGCCGATGCTGTCGCCTGGGCTGTGCAGAATGGCGTCACCAACGGCACCAGCGCGAACACCTTCAGTCCGGATGCAGATTGCACCCGCGGCCAGATTGTGACCTTTCTCTGGCGCGCTGCTACTGACAAATAATCACGAATACAACATCATATGTTGAATCAGGCAATGGCTTTCGGGCCATTGCCTTTTTGTGTGCTGATGAAAGGGCTCTGGGACAACTGACCATCTTTTGGGACGACTGGCAGGGCAACGCGTCCGCGGATTATGATAAAATGGTGAAAAACCGTCCTAGAGGAGGGAAGAGGATGAAGATTGTGATTTGTGACGATTCGCCGTCGGATGCTGCCGAGCTGCGCGCCGCCGTTGAAAGCCACAGCCAGGCACATGAGGTGCGCGTCTACGAGCGGGGGCGAGATTTTCTCACTGCCGTCGAAGAGGGGGTGGCGATGGAGCTGGTGTTTCTCGATGTGCAGCTGCCGGATGCCGACGGCTGGGACCTTGCAAAGGCCCTCAAAAAATTGCGTCCGTCGCTGTTTGTGGCAATGGTGACGGTGCACGGTGAGTATATTTTTGATTGCTTTGACCGCGTCGATTGGTTTGCGCCCAAGCCTGTGAGCGCCGCGCGCGTCCACCGCATCATCGACGCCGCCGAGGAGCGGCTGCATCCGCAGATGCTGACGCTCACACTGCCGGAGAAAATCGAGGCCCACGTGCCTATGCGAGACATTCTCTATGTGGAGGTGCAGCGCAACCACACCACTGTGCATACGGGGGCGCGGGATTATCAGATCCGCACCTCTCTCAAGCAGCTGCGCCAAGCGCTGGCGGCGTATCCTGCCTTCACCCAGTGCCACGCGAGCTTTTTAGTCAATCTCGATTATTATCAGCGACTCGGAAAGGATGAGATCGTCCTGGCCGACGGCACGCGGCTCAAGCTCACGCGCACCTATCGCAAGGCCTTCATGGATGCGCTGGCGGCCCATTTGAGGAGGGGGATGTCATGAACCCGACAATGATTTTTCGCATCGCCGAGGGCGTCGAGTGGCTGCTCTTGCCGGTGATTCTCTATTTTGCCCTGCGGGTGCTGGCCGCGCCTCGTTTTTCCCGCTGGTTGACAGCCAGTGGCTATGCGGTCCTGGCTGGGTGGCTGCTGCTCCTGGCACTCATGCCAGTGGCAGATGGCTGGCGCATTTGCGGCATTGCCGCGGGCGTCCTGGTGCTGCTTGGGCTCTATCGCATGCCTGGCCGCCTGCGCCTCATCGGCGTCGCGCTGGTGATGGCGGTGCTGGCACTGTCCTTTGCGCTGGCGGCGCTGGTGCTCGGGTTGCTCCTCAAGGATGGCTTTGACGATGTGCATGCGCCAGGGCTGGGGCGACTGCTCGTGGTGCTCTGCGGGCTCTTGATTTTCATTCTGCCGGTGCGGCTGGGCACGGCCTATTACAGACGACGCGAGGATCCCATCGCCGCCGATGAGTGCCGCATGTTTGCGCCACTCTTTGCCTGCCAGCTCCTGTCCATCATCATCGCCGCCTATATCTATCGGCTGAGCAGCGGCATGCTGGGGATATTTACCTATCTAGGGTTGATCGCGCTGCTCTGCATTGTCTATCTGAACGTCGTGTTCTATTGGTATTTTGACCGCATCCGCTACACCGTCGAATACAAGAGCCGCTGCGAGGCCGCCGAGTACAAGCTCTCGCTGGAGCGCAAATACCACGCCCTTCTGGCGCAGCACCAGGCCGACACCGACGCCCTCTGGCATGACATGAAAAAGCACCTGCGCCTCATGAAGGCCCTCATTGCAGAAGGCGAGAGTGATCGCTCCGCCGCCTATGCCCACGACCTCGAGGCGCGCATGGACGGCGTCGTCAAAATCATCCGCACCGGCGAGCCCGTCCTCGACGCCCTTCTCACCGAGGAAATGCGCCGCGCCCGTGCGGCAAACGTGCCCTTTGAGATCAACGCGCGTCTGGAGGGCCCGCTGGCCATTGCAGCCATCGACCTCTGCACCATCCTCGACAACCTCTTTGACAACGCCCTGGCCGCCTCAGAAAATCTCGCCGATGGCACCGCGCCCGAGATTCGCCTCTCCATCGGCCAGCAGGGTGGCGCCCTCTATATTGAGATGACCAATCCCTACACGCCAAAGGCCCCGCTACAAGCGCCCGCCCCTCGCCATGGACTCGGCCTCAAAAACATCCGTGACACCGTCCGCGCCAACGGCGGCACCTTCACCATCACCGATGACGGCCAGACCTACCACGCAAGCGTCATCCTGCCGTGAATGCTGTCAATCGTCCCCAAAAGCTGCACATCGTCCCACCCCCATTGTGAACGCCCCCGCAACCCCGTATACTACAATCAAACGAAGCGCTTCGAAAAAAATCTAAAACGAGGTGAGCATCATGAAAAAGCTCAGCACTTTTATACTGCTATTGCTCATTTTGATTCCGGCAGTGGCGTATGCGTCGACAGTGACGAGCGAAGAAGCATTGTCACCAGTGGAACGCATTGAAGAACGCAACGCCGTTCATGCAGCGTTTATGCGTACCCATCTTAACGATGAAAATATTTACGACATTGAGATTACAGATAAACTGGATCAAGAATTTCGAGAAACCTATCCAGAGTATGACGATTTGGGGCATTTGGCTTCACGATTTGAATTTAGAAAACCGTGGGAGGCGCCAAAAGAGATTGACAGTGTGGATTTTTACGAAAAGGAATACACAGATGCTGAGGGTTTGAGACACGGCGTTACGGTGTATGCGAATTATTTTGACGATGGTACCATTGTTTACGGCACCCTGACATGGTCAGATCTACCAGACGATGAAGCTGAAAGTGAATAAAAAAATGGGACCACCCGAGAGGGTGGTCCCTTGTGCGTTTATGGGTTGCAGATGGTGCATGGTTCGTAGCCTTCGTTTTCCAGATCGGCGCGGGTGCCAGTGTATGGCACTGGGTTGGCGATGGCGGCGACTTCGCTGCAGTCCTTGGTGTGGAACTTGCGCAGGTTTTCGTCGAGGACGTAGGAGACTTCGTCGGTGTATTCGGCGTGCTGTGGTGGCTCGGTATTCTGAGCCACCTGATTTTGTGCGGGTTGCGTAGCGGCATCATCAGCAGAATCATTGCCGACTTCAGTGCTCGCTGTATTTTCTGATGGGGCAGAGGTGTCGGCGTCGTTTTCATCCGGTGCCGAGGTTTCAGCCGGGGCAGAAGACTCGGTGCTGCTATTTGTAGCAGCGGGTTCATTATTGCCACAACCTGCCAGAGCGACCATTGCAAGGAGCAGGGTCAGGCAGAGGCAGAGC
>JAUNGU010000008.1 GCA_030524315.1 Peptococcaceae bacterium | reverse complement strand
CGTACAGCACATGTTAAAGACCTGGAGGATTAAATAATCCTTCGTAGATAGCTCTATGAATTGTAAATTTTAGTATCATTTGTAGTTCAAGTAGAATAAGATGTGTACAGAACATATAGACTCTTCCTTTCAATATTTTCTAGTCAATTATATTATACGGCTCTATATGTTTTTCATGTGTTGTACTTAGATTGTAAATTCAAGAGACAAATTGAGAAATATGCTTCGTTTCCCCTACCTCATGGCAACGTCAGCAAAACGAAAAAAGCTCGACGCATTGCGCCGAGCGAAAAATTCTATAACCAACGTTTTCTTTCAGTGATCCACCTAAGCTAGATTTTGGTAAACGTCGAACCGTTGTGGAACTCTGCGAGACACAGCTTTCTAGCACAATATCCCGCATCATCGTTCAAACAGACACCCGTTGTTGCCTGTTTTAGATCAAGAGCACTGCAGCAAAATGCTGCATTCTTGCCTTGATTGGAGTATACCATGACGATTTTTCGCTGTCAACGATAGACGCCCGCAAAAAAGCTCGACGCATTGCGCCGAGCGAGAATTCTTAGATGTGTTTGATTTTTTCCAGGCGCGTGAGCGCGTCGTTTAGGGTGTCGTCCTGCTTGGCGAAGTGGAAGCGGATGAAGTTGTTGACGGGCTCTTGGAAGAAGCTCGAGCCTGGGACGGCGCCGACGCCGACTTTTTCGGCGAGGCGTTCGCAGAAGGCGAGGTCCGTTTCCCCGGCGTGCATGAAGCGCGAGACGTCGACCATGACGTAGTAGGCGCCCTGGGGCTCGACGAAATCGAGGCCGAGGTGGCGCAGGCCATTCAGGAAGAGGTCGCGCATGTGGGTGTAGTGGGCGGTGAGCTCGGCGTAGTAATCGTCGCCAAAGCGCAGGCCGACAACGGCCGCTTCCATGAGCGGCGCGGCGGCACCGACGGTGAGAAAATCATGGACCTTCTTGACGCGGTCGATGATTTCCGGCGAGGCGATGACGTAGCCCAGTCGCCAGCCGGTGATCGAGTAGGTTTTCGAGAGCGAGCTGCAGATGATCGTCCGCGCCCGCATGCCCGGATAGGTCGAGAGGTACTCGTGGTGATACGGCGCGTAGACAATATGCTCGTACACCTCGTCGGTGATGACGTAGACGTCGTACTTAATCGCCAGCTCGGCGATGGTCGCAAGCTCCTCCTTGCTGAACACCTTGCCGCTAGGGTTGGCAGGGTTACAGAGGATCAGCGCCTTGGCGCCGCTTTTGAAGGCGGCCTCGAGCTTGTCGGCGTCAAAGGAAAAGCTCGGCGGCTCTAGCGGTACATACACCGGCACCGCGCCCGAGAGAATCGCATCGGCGCCGTAGTTTTCGTAGAAGGGCGAGAACACCACCACGCGGTCGCCGGGATTGACGATGCTCATCATTGCTGCCATCATCGCCTCGGTGCTACCGCAGGTGACGACGATTTCGCTGTCGGGATCCACCTGCTGGCCGGAAAAATGTGCCTGCTTGTCGGCCAGGGCCTCACGGAAATTCTGGGCGCCCCAGGTCAGGGCGTATTGGTGCGGCCCCTCAAAGGCGACCTCCGACAGCCGCTGGAGAATTTCCTTTGGCGGGTCAAAATTCGGAAAGCCCTGGGACAAATTGATGGCATCATATTGGTTGGAGATGCGGGTCATTCGGCGAATGACCGAATCGGTGAATGTTGCTGTTCTGCTGCTCAATTCTCGCATGAATACTACGACCTTTCTAATTACTTGTCAGCCAAGAGATCCTGATCCCAGCCCACTGGCACAAAGTAGCCGTTGTAGCTGTCCTCAAAGATGGCCTTGGTCTCGTCGCTCTGGAATGCCTGAACGATTTTCTTGTAGGTGGCGCGCTTGTCGGCGTCCTGGAGATCCTCGGTGCGCGCGGCAATGAGGTTCCAATAGTTTTCGTCGTCAAGCCCCGTGTCCTTAAAGAGGGCCTTGTCTGGGTCGAGGTCATAATCCAGGGCAAAGTTGCCGTTGACAATCCCGGCGGTCACGTCCGGCAGTGTCGATGGAATGGTGTTGGCAGCGAGCTCCTTGATTTCAAAATCGACCTTCTTGTCGGTGACGTCATCCACCGTTGGATTTTCCCCAGCGGCTGGATCCAGGGTCAAAAGCCCAGCGCTTTCCAATACCTTGAGCGCGCGGCCGCCGTTGGTGACGTCGTTTGGAATGGCGATGGTGTCGCCGTCCTTGAGCTCGTCGAGGCTGGTGATACTGTCAGAGTAGAGGTTCAGCGGAATGATGAAGGTGTAGCCGATTGGCTGAATCTCGTAGCCGTTCTTTTCGACCTCATCGTTGAGGAAGATTTCGTGCTGGAAGGCGTTGAGATCAATGTCGCCATTGGCCAGAGCGTTGTTCGGCGTCGTGTAATCCGAGAACTGCACGAGCTCCACATTGATGCCCTCATCGGCGAGCTTGTCGATGGCTGGCTGCCAAATGTCTTCGTAGACGGCGCCGGTGACGCCGAGCTTGACCGTCTCGCCGCTGCCCTCGCCCGAGGCGCTCGATGCGTTGTCGCTCCCGGATGCGCCGCAGCCTGCGAGCGCCGCGCCCAAAATCCCTGCTGCCAGAGTGAGTCCTACCAATTTACGCCATTTTTTCTTATTCATTGTTCATCGTCCTTTCTTTTTGTACAAATGATTTCCTATTTAATGCTCGTTGCGTCGTGCAACCAGCGTCCCCACCATCTGAATGATGCTCACCAGGAGCACCAACACAATCACCGTCGCCAACGTGCAATCAAATTGCTTGCGGTCGTGGCCGTAGCGGATCGCAAAATCCCCCAGCCCACCGGCACCGACGACACCGGCCATCGCCGTGTAGCTAATGAGGCTAATCGCCGTAATCGAGATGGCGCGAGATATCGGTGCAATGCTTTCCTTGAGATAGACATTGATGAGAATTTCCACGTTGGAATTGCCCATGGCCTTGGCGGCCTCGACCAATCCCGGTGGCACCTGGGAAAGGGCGCTCTCGATTTGCCGCGAAAAAAACGGCACCGTGCCAAATACCAGCGGCACAATCGCGCCCTCGACGCCGATCGCCGTGCCCATGATCAGGCGCGTCACCGGCATAACCAGCGTCAATAATATAATGAAGGGAATCGAGCGAAAGAGGTTGACCACCTTGTCCAGCACCTGATACACCGCCGGTTGTGCCATCAGCCCGCCGTCGCGCGTCGCCACCAAGAGCACCCCGATGACCAGCCCCAGCACCAAGGAAATCGCCCCGGACCAGCCGACCATGAGCATCGTCTGCCAAAAGGCCAGCCAAAACTCGTCCATCTTGTCCACCATGTTCGGGAACCAATTAGCCAAGGTTTCTAGCATCCTTCAACACCTCCACGCTGATATTTTTGTCCAGTAGATATTCAAACGCCGCCTCAATATCCTCCGGCGCGCCGCTGATAATCGACACCAGCCCGCCCAGCGGCTCGTTTTCGATGAGCTCAATGTTGCCAAAGATAATGTTGCAGTCAATGTCAAATTTGCGCGAGATCTGGCTCACGAGCGCCTCGGAGGCGTTGCGCACCAAATATTTGAACTTGACGATGACCTGCCCCGGCTCGATTTGCACAATCTGCGCATTTTCCTCGAGGAGCACGTTGATTTTCGAAAGGTTCGAGGTCGTGCTGATGAAATCCTCGGTGATCGGCTTCTGCGGATTGGCGAACACCGTGAACACATCGCCGCGCTCGACAATCTCGCCCTTTTCCATGACCGCCACATGATTGCAAATCGATTTGACCACGTCCATCTCATGAGTGATGAGCACAATCGTCAGCCCCAGCTGCTGATTGAGCTGCTTCAGGAGCTTCAATATCGACTCGGTCGTCTGCGGGTCGAGGGCGCTCGTCGCCTCATCGCACAGGAGAATCTTTGGCCGCGCCGCCAGCGCTCGGGCGATGCCCACGCGCTGCTTCTGCCCGCCAGAAAGCTGCGACGGATAGGCACCCGCCTTGTCGCCAAGCTCCACCAAATCCAAAAGCTCCGCGACGCGCGCCGCCTTTTCAGCGCGGCTCAGGCCGCTTTTGCGCAGAGCATAGGCGACGTTCTGCGCCACCGTCCGCGAGGCAAAAAGATTAAATTGCTGAAATATCATGCCAATCTGCTGGCGCTTTTCGCGCAGGGTTTTCTCGGGCAGCGCCATGAGGTCCTCGCCGTCAATGAGCACCTTGCCCGAGGTTGGCCGCTCGAGCAGATTGATGCAGCGCACCAGCGTGCTCTTGCCCGCGCCGCTGTAGCCGATGATGCCGTAAATGTCGCCATCGGCAATCGACAGATTAATGTCCTTGACCGCCTCCACGCGGCGCTTGCCGTCGTGAAAGATCTTGCCGACGCCTTGTAATTCGATCATTGTCTTCCCCTCCAATTTTGTTTACAGGCTATAGTTTACGCCTTCGCGCCCACCCTGTAAAATTCCTATAAACAAGGACTCGTTAAAGGTTTTCTCTATAACAAAAAAAGAGCTGTGACTTCACAGCTCCTGGGCGTCGAATTTTTTCAGCTCCTCGACGTAGAGCTTGCCCATATTGCTCAGGGGAATCCCCTTGCGCTTGATGTAGCCGATGGTCATCGTGTCGTCGCTGTCCAGCGGCACCGCCGTATACTCGCCACCGTTGAGGTCGGTGCAGATGACGCCCGAGCACAGCGTGTATGCGTTGAGGCCGCGCATCATATTGAGAATCGTCGCCCGGTCCGAAACCTTGATCAGCCGCTTGTAATTGTAGGTGCTCATGACCTCCTCGGCCAGATAGAAGGAATTGTTCTCGCCCTGGTCAAAGGACAGACACGGATACTCCTCGAGCTCCTGCATCGTCAGCCGCTCGCGACCGGCCAAGGGGTTGCCCTTCCACATATAGGCGTAGACGTGGCAATCGACCAGCGGCACAAACTCGAGCTCCTTTTCGCGCAAAATCTTCATTAATACACGCTCATTGAACGCATCCCGATAGAGCACGCCCACTTCGCTGTAAAAGCGATGCACGTTTTCGATGACGTCGTAGGTTTTCGTCTCGTAGACGGCAAACTCGTACTCGTCCATGCCGAATTTTTCCACCAGCTTCATAAACGCCTGCACCGCAAAGGTGTAATGCTGCATTGACACAGAAAATTTTTTGCGCCCCGGCTCGCCGCTCAAATAGCGCTCGTCCATGAGCTGATACTGGGCGATGAGCTGCCGCGCATAGCCCAAAAATTCATTGCCCTCTGCCGTCACCGTGATGCCCTTGTTGCTGCGCTCAAAAATCGTGATCCCGATTTCGTCCTCCAGCTCCCGCACCGCCGCCGACAGGCTCGGCTGAGAAATAAACAGCGCCCCGGCGGCCTTGTTCATCGATTGGTGGTCGGCCACCATCAGCACATAGCGAATTTGTTGTAGGGTCATCGCCCCCAGCCCCCTTTTCATACGCCTATTTCTAACGAACGGCAGAGGGCATCCGCCCACCTCCGTTCTGAAAATTTGTACACATCTTCTCATTTTAATATAGCAAATTCGTCTGCAATTGTGCATACACAAGAATTTTGCGACGCGCGTTTTCTTGCAACGAATAGCCAGCAACGGACGGATAGCAAAGGGCCATGATTTTTCAGTGGAAAAATCATGGCCCTTTTGTGAGGTGCAGCTAAAAATCTGCGCTAGAAAAGCTTAGCTTTGTGGAATGACGGTGCCAAAGTCGGTGAATTTGCTGGCATCGACGCTGGCGTCGGCCCGGCTCAGGTCGAGGGTGCTCTTGGCATCGCCGGTGCCTTCGAGGCCGTTAATGGTGTAAATCACCGGCGCGCCGATGATGCTGAGCTTGATCGTGCCGTCAAAGGTGCCGCTGGAATCGGCGGCATCAAATTTCTCGAGCGTGGCCTGTCCGCCATTGCCATCGACGGTGAAGGTCATGTTGCCATTGACCGTGGTGCGATAGGCTGCCCCCATGAGGCTGGCCTTCGCCGTGCCGCCAATCTGCACGTCGACGTCACCGGTGAAGGACGTGCCACTATCGCCACAGGTGTAGACGGTGAAGCGGCCGCTGTTGACGGTGATGGTCTGCTTCTCAGCGAGGGTCATGTCCTTGTCCTTGCTGCCTGCATAGAAGTCTAGCGGGAGCCAGCCGGTGGTCTTGACGTTATCACCAATGGTGACGTTGTGCCCCTGGGCATAGAGATAGCTGGCATCAAAGGTCACATTCTCCAACGTCAAATCAGCGTTGGCATAAACACGATAGCCATCCAGCGTATACTGCTTGCCGTCCTTGCTGGTGATGGTGCATGGCTTGGTTGGCATCTGGGCCTCATCCGGCAGTTCAAAATCCTCGCCGATAGTGATGGTCCCGCCATTGTCCGATGCGTTAATCGCCTCGACAGCGGCATCCCAGCTGCTGACCGGCGTGCCGTTGACAACAATCGCATCTTGGGCCACGCCCTTGAGGAAGTCGATCTCGGTGCTAGCGGTTTTTGGCCACTTACGCGTGTCCTCGGCGCCCTCGACTGGCTCTGGGTCGGTGGTGGCAGTTGCCTGGATGTAGACGGTATCGGCATCTGTGCTCTTGGCCTTGAGCTCAAACGGCCCCGTGTAGAGAATCTGCTCGCCGACCTTTTCTGGATCATCGTGGGAATACGACCCATCCTCCGATTCGTAGTTCACCGTGTAATAGACGTGCGCATTCGGCGTTGGCGTCGTGATTTTCACAGTGACGGTCGTGTCGTTGCTGTACTCGCCACCCTCAGGGCTCAGGCTGATCGTCGGCGTGGCGGCTGTGGCGCTCTGATCCAGCGCGGCCTGCACAGCGGCGAGAATCCTCTGGCTGTCGGCCTCGTGGCCAGCGACCGGCGCGACGCCCTTGGTGGTTTGCGCCAGATAGACGCGGCTCAAGAGCTCCGGCAGATAGTCATCGGTGCCGCTGATGCCGCTGATGGCAATCTTGGTGACGTAGTAGACGTCGTTAAACTGCGGCGTCGAGATGGTGGCCTTGGCCGTCACGCCATCGACAGTGGCAGTGAAGTCGGCGCTGTTGTAAACCGTGTCCTCATAGGCAAAATCCTTCGGCGCGTTGGCAAAGACGTAGTAATCGCTGACAATCGGCGATCGGCTATTGTCCTCGGCAAATGCCGCGGCGCGCACCTGGATCACCTGGCCGTCGGGATATTTCTCTGGATCCGCCGTAAGCTTGACACCCACCGTATCGCCGTAGTAGCCGAGCTTCTGAGCCACAGGGCTGTCGATGGTCGGTTCGCTGCCATCGAGGGTGTAGTGGATGGTCGTGTCCTTGGCGGCGGCCATTTCCACCTCGATGTCAAAGTACTCCTCATTGACGGTGCAGTTGGCATCGGCGCTCAGGGTTGGCGCTGCCACTGTCGAGCCGCTGACCGGCGACGTTTGCAACGCAGCGATGACGGCGTAGCGGATGGAATCGGACCAGACCGTCGCGCCGCTGACGGCGTCGGTGTTGTAGCCCTCAGCCGATGGCACCGTCTTCATATTGATGACCTGCTCCAAGGTCTTGCCAATGAGCTTCGATGGCATCCCGGTAGCGGCATCCATGACCTTGTTATCGTCCCAATAGCCCGCATCGGTGGCGTTGTTGACGCCATCTCTCGTGCCGTTGTCCTCAACAGCCGTGATCTTGCCGTCGGTGGTCGTCACGCGCACCTTGATGTCATACGGACCGCCAGACATGCCAGCGCGATTGACGCTGCCCTCATAGACCTTGGTGCCGCTGCTCGATTGGGGAATGCGGATGAATTGCACGGTCTCGGTGGTCACCGCCGATTCCTGGCCGTCGACCACAGCGATGAGCTTGACCGTCGTCTCGTGGGTCGTGTTCTCGCCCGGCTCGACAGTCAGCGTCGTGCCCGCCAGCGCCTTGGTCGCGCCGCCTGCCTCGGTGGCCGGATTGCTGCCGTCGGTGGTATAGAGGACCGTCGCCCCTTCCGGCGCGCTGACGCTCAGCGATGCATTGCCCGTGGCGGCGAATAGCGGCTCCGTGCGATCAGGCGTCGAGACGGCTGGCGCTTCCGGCGCGGCAACGTCGGAGGTCGCCTTGTCATAAGCGTCCTCGACGGCTGCCAGCACGCCCTTGGAGGTCAGCGTCGCACCGCTGACGGCGTCGTGATTCCCATCCATGTTGAAGCCATCCACCGTCGATGCGAAGGTGTCCTTATTCAGCCCGACGAGCTTGCCGTAGAATCTCGCATCCTTGCCCGATTCAAACATGCTAATCCAGGTGCTGTTCGCGCCCGTGTCGCTGGTGATATATTTCACGTCGGTGATTTCGTCGTTCTTGCTGCGGTCGACGGTCACCGTCGCCTGCACCGTATAGGACGAGCCCGGAGGCGTCACGGGCACAGCCTTGCTCGTGGCAGTGACGACGTCCTGAGATGGCTTCTCGGGCACGGCGTCGATGGCCTTCTCCAGGCGCGTGATCATCGCTGTCGCAGCGTCAGACGTCGCGTCCTTGTCATCGACGAGGGCTTGCGCGTCCTTGATGGCCGCGGCGAGGTCGGTCAGCGACGCATCAGCATCGACGAGTGTCTGCGCCTTGGCAATGAGCTCGGTCAGGCTTTGCTTCTGAGCGTCGGTCATCGGGTCCTTCTCCGGCACGGCGTCGATGGCTTTCTCGAGGCGCGTGATCATCGCTGTCGCGGCGTCGGCCGTGGCGTCCTTGTTGTCGACGAGGGCTTGCGCGTCCTTGACGACCGCGGCAAGGTCGGTCAGCGACGCGTCAGCATCGACGAGTGTCTGCGCCTTGGCAATGAGCTCGGTCAGGCTCTGCTTCTGCGCGTCGGTCATCGGATTTTTCTCGGGCTCGGGATCTGGTGTGACGCTCCCGCCGCCACCGCCGCCGATAGAGCCGCCACCGCCGGTGCTGCCGCTGGTGATGCCGTCGCCCTTGCTGTTGACGGTGACATCCTTGCCAGGCGCAACGGCGACGCCACCTGCGGTAACATTAGACGCGCCGTCAGCGACCTCGACCTTGGCGCTAGGCACGGTGATGGCTGCGCCGTCGGCGTTGGCACGCACGGTGGTGACGGTGCCTTCACCGCTGACCTTGGCATTCTTGCCGTTGGCTTCGACAGTCGTCACCGTCGCGCCCTTGTCGACGGTGATGGCGCTACCGGTGCTATCCTTATCGACGGTGACGCTGCCGACGCTGCCGTCCTTGACAGAGACGCTCGCGCCATCACGCACGTTGACCGCGCCGACGTTGCCGTCGATGACGAGGTCAGTCTTGGCGGTCACAGAGGCGATGCTGCCGTCTTCGATGACGAGGCCGGTGGCGCGGTTAGGGTTGGTGACGACGATGCCGCCACGCGCGGTGACGTTCTTGAGCTTGACACTGTCGCTATCGCCGCCGCGAACGACGATGCGGCCCTGTACGGTGACGCCGTCGAGGTTGACGTCATCGGTGCCGACGCCGTCAGCGAGGATGAGGTCGCCCCGTATGGTCATGCCGCTGAGGTCGACGCCGCCAGCGCGAACGATGACATTGCCATCGGCAACCTTGTCATAGGAGCCAGACGCGGTGATGTAGTCCTTGGCGATGTTGTCCATGATGGCGGCAAATTCGGCGCGGGTGATGGTGCCCTTTGGATTGAGTGTTCCATCTTCATAGCCGTTGATATAGCCAGCCTTGACCATGGCGGCGACGGTTTTCTGTGCCCATGCGGAAACGTCGTCGGCGTCAGAGAATTTGTCGAGGGCGTCTGTATCTGCATCCTCAATGGCGAAGGCGCGCGCGAGCACAGCCAGCACTTCCTGGCGGGTGATGTTGGCATCCGGGTTGAGCTTGCCATCGCCGACACCGACGAAGGTGCCCATTTGCAAGGCTTTCGCCATATCGTCACGGTACCAGCTGCCAGCGCTGACGTCGTTGACATCATCCAGCGACGCCTCTGCCGTGCTGCCGAAGGCGCGGTTGATGATGGCTGCCATCTGGGCGCGGGTGAGGGTGCCCTTGGCGTCGATCTTGCCGCCATAGCCGCCGAGGAGGCCGTTATCGACGGCGTTGGTCAGCGCCTGGGTGGACCAATCCGATGGAAAATCGGAGAAATCGCTCGCCGATGCGCCAAAGGCGCTCGTCGGTGCGAGCAGCGCCGCCGTCAAAACGACGGCCATGCTGCGTTGAGTCATAGATCTTTTCATATTATCCTCCTTAGGTATTCAAAATAAAAACACAAGCCCCATGGCGGTTCTCTCCATAAGGCTTGTGTAAAATTGTACGTGCGGTGGTGTCAGCACTCAGCGGCCATCGACGACGGTCGTGAATCCTGTGAAGGTGTCAGCAGTGATGCTGGCGTCGGCGCCGCTCAGGTCGAGGGTGCTGTTCGCCGTGCCCTGATAGGTTGGCTTCCAGGTGGCAAGCTTTGGCGCGCCGATGATGGTCAGCGTCAAGTTCCCGTCAAGCTTGGCCTGGCTTTGCAACGCCGTAAATTCGCCAAAGCTGACGTTACCGCTACTGCCGTCAATGGTGTAGGTGCGGTCACCATTAGCGGTCGCACTCAAGGCCACGCCGACAATTTCCACCTCGGCGCTGTCGCTGGCGTTGACGGTGACGTCGCCGTTAAAGGTGGTGTTGGCGGTGCCGCTGGTGACGATTTCAAATTCGCCGCCCTTGACGGTGATCGTCTGGCCATCAGCAGCCGTCGTATCCACCCCATCGCCACCGGCATAGATGCCCTTGCTACCAGAGAAGCTCCACGCCGTCTCGACGTTGTCATTCATTGTCACGTCGTGTCCGTTGGCATAGAGACGGTTGAAAGCGATCTCCACATCGTCAAAGGTCAGGTCGGCATTTGCATGCACAGTGGTGCCGGTAATGCTGCGCTTGGTGTCGCCCTTGCTCGTGATGGTGCAAGGCTTCGTTGGCAGCTGGGCATCCTGCGGGATTTCCACGTCGGCATCCAGGGTGATGGTGCCGCCGTCGGCCGAATTGTTGATGGCCTCAACGGCTGCATCCCAGCTAGCGACCGGCGTGCCGTTGACGCTGATGGCACCATCGGCAACCGCCTTCATGAAGGTGAGATCCAGTCGCGTCGTGGCCGACCACTTGCGCGTGTCCTCAGCGTCCCCTTCCGGTGCCGGGTCGGTGGTGGCTGCCGCCTGAATGAAGACCGTCTCGCCATCGAGATCCTTGGCCTTGACCTTGAATTCTCCCTCGTACGGGGTGCCGTCGGTCGTTGGGTCGGTCAGCATGCTGCCCTGATGGATCGAGTCATAATCCACCGAATAGTAAATCTTCGCATCCTTCGTTGGCGTCGTGATCTTGACGGTGACTTCCTCATCGTTGGCGTACTGGCCCTTGTCCGGGGTCACGGTGATCTGCGGCTTGATGGCCGTCACGCCCTGATCCAGCGCCGCCTGAATGGCGGCGAGAATCTTGGCGCTGTCGGCCTCGTGGCCGCTGATGGCTTCCACGCCGTCGGTGGTCTGCGCCAGGAAGACGCGGCTCAAGAGCTCTGGCAGGAAGGTTTCGTATGGCTTGCTATCGCCAAGGGTGATGTTGGTGATGTAGTAGTAGCCATCGTAATGCGGCGTCGAAATGGTGACGTTGGCCGTCACGCCGTCGACGGTGGCGGTGTAGGTGTCCATCTTGTAGGAGACAGACGGATTTGGACTAGCGAAGGTGTAGTAGCCCGTGGCAATCGCCGAGCGGTTGCCCTCGCTGTCAAAGGCCGCAGCGCGCACCTCGATGACGCGGCCATCTGGATAATTCTCCGGATCGGCCTTGAGGTTGACGCCCAAATTGCCATCGTAGTCAATCTTTTGCGCCTCGGTGCTGTCTGCCGTTGGGTCGGTGCCATCGGTGGTGTAGCGAATGGTATTGCCCGTCGACGACTTCATAACCACACGAATCATGTCGCCCTCGTCATTGGACGAGCATGGTTCCTCGCTGCTCAGAGTCACTGGCTTGATGGTACCTTCTCCTTCTTCTGGCTCATTTTGAAGGGCCGCAATGACACCGTAACGAATGGCATTTGACCAAATCGTCGCGCCGCTGACGGCGTCAGCATTCAACGCCGCATCGGTTGGCTCTGGCACCGTCTTCATATTGAGAACCTCTTCCAAAGTCTTACCATAGAAATATGACGGCATCCCATAATCAGGATTCATGACATCGTACATGACCCAATAGTTGTAGTTGTAGCTATCGGGATCAATGCCTTCTTCAGTACCCTCATCTTCTACCAGTCGAATGACACCATCAACGGTGGTGACACGCATCTTGATATCATACACGGTGCCGCCATAGCCTGCGCGCTGTACCGAACCCACATAGACCTTCGTGCCTTTGTCGGCATCAGGGATCTTGATGAACTGCACGGTCTCGCTGGTGACGTCCGATGCTTGGCCGTCAGCGACGGCGATGAGCTTGACGGTGGTCTCGTGGGTGGTGTTTTCACCTGGGGCGACCTTGAGCTCGTTGCCCTCCAGCGCCTTGGTGGCACCGCCGGCCTCGGTGGCTGGGTCGCTGCCGTCGGTGGTGTAGAGGACGGTCGCGCCCTCTGCGGCGCTGACGCTCAGCGTCGCGTCACCTGTCGCCGCATACATTGGATCGGTGCGGTCCGGTGTCGAGACAGTCGGTGCATCCGGCGCCACCGTATCAGACGACGCCTTCTTGTAGGCGTCGGCAATGGCGTCGCGCGCCGCTACCGATGTATAAGTCGCGCCGCTGACGGCGTCCTTGTTGGCCTCACTCGCCACCGCCGGGAAGCCCGATGGCTCGAGCTTGAGGCCGTTCATGGTCGATTCTGCATTGTCAGCGTTGAGGCCGAGGAATTTATCAAGGAAGGTTTTCTCGCCATTCTTGAAGGTCGTCAAGAAGCTGGCACTGCTGCCCGGCTCGCTGTTGATCAACGAAATATCGGTGATGGCGTTGTTCTTGCTCTTGTCGACGGTGACGGTCGCCTGCATCGTGTAGCCATAGCTGCCGACGGCCACATTCTTGCTCGTCGCCGTGCGCGTTGGCTGCGCCTGGGCGACGGCCTTGGCGTAGGCGTCGGCAATGGCATCACGCAGCGCTGACGACGTGTAGGTCGCGCCGCTGACAGCGTCGCTGTTGGCCTCGCTCGGCGTCG
This sequence comes from Peptococcaceae bacterium, assembly GCA_030524315.1. Lineage (GTDB taxonomy): Bacteria > Bacillota > Peptococcia > Peptococcales > Peptococcaceae > UMGS1590. The sequence goes on along the minus strand of JAUNGU010000008.1, from coordinate 34,609 downwards.
CCGGGTATCCCGACGGCTCGAGCTTGAGCCCGCTCATGGTGCTCTCTGCATTGTCGGCGTCGAGGCCGAGGAATTTGTCGAGGAAGGTGCTCTCGCCATTTTTGAAGGTCGTCACAAAGCTCGCGCTCGCGCCCGGCTCGCTGTTGGTCCATTCAATCTTGGTGATGGCGTTGTTCTTGTTCGGGTCAATGGTGACCGTCGCCTGGACGGTATAGCCGTAGCTGCCGACGCTCACCGCCTTGCTCGTGGCGCTGACCGGTTCCTGGCTTGGTTTCTCCGGCACAGTGTCGATGGCTTTCTCCAGGCGCGTGATCATCGCCGTCGCAGCGTCGGCCGTGGCGTCCTTGTTGTCGACCAGGGCTTGCGCGTCCTTGATGGCCGCCGCGAGGTCGGTCAGCGACGCGTCAGCATCGACGAGCTTTTGCGCCTTGGCGATCAGCTCATTCAGGCTCTGCTTCTGGGCGTCGGTCATCGGGTCCTTCTCCGGCTCGGGATCCGGGGTGACGTTCCCGCCGCCACCGCCGCTCGATGATCCGCCACCGCCGGTGCTGCCGTTAACGATGCCGTCGCCCTTGCTATTGACGGTGACATCCTTGCCTGCTTCGACGCTAACGCCACCGGCGGTGACGTTCTGGGCGCCGTCAGCGACCTCGACCTTGGCACTCGGCACGGTGATGGCTGCGCCGTCGGCGTTGGCTTTGACAGTGCTTACCTTGCCCTCGCCGCTGACCTTGACATTTTCGCCGTTGGCTTCGACGGTCGTCACCGTCGCGCCCTTGTCGACGCTGACGGTGCTATTCGCGCTGTCCTTGTCAACGGTGACGCTGCCGACGGTGCCGTTCTTGACAGACACACTCGCGCCGTCACGCACCGTCACAGCCGCCACGTCGCCATCGACGACGAGGTCGGTCTTGGCGGTGACGGTGCCGAGGTCGCTATCCTTGACGACGATGCCTGCCGCCGTGTTAGGATTGGCAACGACGACGCTGGCCGCCTTGACCTTCGTCAGCTTGATCGAGTCGCTGTCGCCGCCGCGGATGATGATGCGGCCCGTGACAGTGACGCCGTCGAGGTTGACATCGTCAGTGCCGATGCCGTCAGCGAGAATCAGGTCGCCCTCGATGGTCATGCCGCTCAGGTCCGTCCCGGCGCGCACCAGCACATTGCCCTTGGCGACCTTGTCACCGTCAGCAGATTGGCTCACGTAGGTTTTGACCATGTTGTCCATGACGGCGGCAAATTCGGCGCGGGTGATGGTGCCCTTTGGGTTCAGTGTGCCATCTTCATAGCCGTTGATATAGCCCGCCTGGACCATGGCAGCGACGGTTTGCCGCGCCCAGCCCGAGACGTCGTCGGCGTCGCTGAATTTGCTCAGCGCATCCGCGTCGGCATCGTCAATGGCAAAGGCGCGCGCCAGCACAGCCAGCGCCTCCTGGCGGGTGATCGCCGCATCCGGATTGAGCTTGCCGTCGCCCACGCCAACGAAGGTGCCCATCTGCAGGGCTTTCGCCATGTCGTCGCGGTACCAGCTATTTGCGCCGACGTCGGTGACATCATCCAGCGACGCCTCCGCCGTGCTGCCAAAGGCGCGGTTGATAATCGCCGCCATCTGCGCGCGGGTGAGGGTACCCTTGGCGTCAATCTTGCCGCCGTAGCCGCCGAGGAGGCCGTTGTCCACGGCATTGCTCAGCGCCTGGGTCGACCAGTCAGAGGGAAAATCGGAAAAATCGCTCGCCGATGCGCCAAAGGCGCTCGTTGGTGCGAGCAGTGCCGCCGTCAAAACGACAGCCATGCCCCGTTGGGTCATAGATCTTTTCATACTATCCTCCTAGGTATTTCGAAAACACACAAGCCCAATGGAGCAACCCCCATTGGGCCTGTGAAAGTGAGTGAGTGTTATTCTGTAACGAGAGTCATTGCATCACCGGATTTGTGGAATTTCAGAACCAAATCCTGGTAGCCTTTTGCTTGCAAGGTGATGGTGTAATTGATATTGTCCGTTGGGAAGACGTTAGTAAAGGCATCATTATTAAATTTGATGCGATTGTCTACACGATTAATGTAGGCACTTGAATAGTCATCCTTATCATTAACAATGACCTTTCCACCATTTTTCGAGTCAAAGACCTTATCCAAATAAGATGAAACAGTCGCATCATCGCCCTTGAAAGAAAGATAGTAGAGATCCTGACCTAAAGAAGATCCAAATGTCATGCTATCAAATTCTGGTGGCACTTCGCCAGTCTGTTCCTGCTCCCCACTGTCGCCAGTGTTGCCAGTTGCTTGCTTATAGGCGTTAATGATAGCCTGATCGACGCCCTTGGTGGTTACTGTTGCACCAGATACGGCATCCTGTTTGGTAACTTCCAAATTATCAATGGTATCTACTGCATTATCAGCGGTGAGTCCAATGATATGATCTGTGAACCATTGATCAGCGCCATTAGTAAATTTCTCAAGGTACTCATCATTCATAGGGTTCGAATTATCATGTGCCCAAGAAACCTTCGTGATTTTGTTATTATCTGCTGGATCTACAGTAACGGTTGCAGTAACGTTGTAATTAAATCCATACATAGGCACGACTTCTGCTGTACCTTCATAGGTCTTCTCTTCCGTCTGTCCACCTGTACCTGGATCTTCAAGCGCATTCGTCAGCTTATCAATGGCAGCCTTTGCTTCTTCGGAAGTTGGATCGTTGTCAGTCAATACTGCATTTGCTGCTGCGACTGCATCCTTCAATTCTTGCGATTGGTCGGTGATTTTTGCAGCTTCTGCAAGCAATTTGGTCAGCGATTCCTTCTGATCATCGTTCATTGCAGGGATACTGAATCGGGTCGACGCATCTGCATACTCGTCATTGTGGATGACAACATTGTAGCGTGGTCCTACTTCAAAGGTTTTGTTGTTTTCGAGGGTGACGACGCCATCGGTTGGTGTCTGTTGGGTGACAACGTATTCTGGTGCGCTGCCTCTCACAGATTTGTATACGTCTACCTTGACGTTTTTCCAACCTTCTGGGATACCGGTGATGGTCAACTGGTTACGATCCTCGTTGGTCGAAGTGGTCATACTGATTTCACCATCATACAATTGTTTCAGGGTAGCATCCTTTTCAAAGGTGTAGGTATAAGCACCGCTGGTGGTGATATAGGTGACCTTGGTCAGGCTGCCGTCTGCAAATTTGTTAACATCTGCGACGTTTCCTGGTTTTGCAGCATTGAAGTAACCTTCGATTTCTCCGATGTTGAGGCCGATTTCAGAACCTTGCGCCCAGAGGTTGCCGTTGAACTGCATCCCTGCTTTGACAGCTGCACCAGATTTGTCGGTCCCTTCCAGAACAACGCCAAGGAGTGTTGCAGAGGTGATGTTTTCGTTCAACTTGCTCGTTGCACTATCTGTAACGGTGATGACGTATGGATCCCAGTGGCCTTTACCAATGATGGAGGCTGTGCCTGCGGTAGTGGTTGCAGCGTCCTTGGTTGCAAATGCGCCGTAGGTGCCATCAGCATTTAATGGCTTGTAGGTCGCTGGTTCGGTGGTGGTTGCATCAGCCACTTCTGCGGCCTTTGTGTACTTGGCAGCGGTGCCATCGAGGGCTTTGGCTGCTTCGAGAACCTTGGCTTCGGTGTATTGCTGAGCGTCAACCTGTACAGGTACATTCTTGACGCCGTTGATTTTGTAGCCACTGTCTGTCTTGTCTATAACATTGGCATTTCCAAAAGTGCCATCATGTCTTGCAGTCGCAGAGGAGACGACATCAGTATACTGGTCTGCGCTGTCTGTATTCCCTGCATAGAGCTCAGCCCAAGTCAGGGTGTCAGTGCCGTAGACCTTGCCAGAAATTTTCTTGGCGCTGTGATAGTAAACATTGGTGCCGTCAATCTTGGTAGGTGTTACCTTTTGGCCATCAGCAGTGAAGGTCGCATCAGCCTTGTCAGAGGTGGCGTAATAAACCTCGTTACCAGCGATGGTGGTCTTGGTCATTTCTACTGCGTCGGCTTTCTCCACCGCTTGCTTATAGGCATTAATGATAGCCTGATCGACGCCTCTGGTAGTAACCGAGGCGCCAGATACTGCATCCTGCTTGGTAACTTCCAACTTATCAATGGTATCTACTGCATTATCAGCGGAGAGTCCGACAATATGATCTGTGAACCATTTATCTGCACCCTTCGTGAAGATTTCAAGATATGTGTTATTTTGAGCATTCTGATTGTCATGGTTCCAGGTGACACTCTTAATCTTATTATTGTCGTTACCATCTACCGTGATGGTTGCAGTAACATTATATTTGCTGCCAAAAATTTCTACTTCGTGGGTGCCGGTGAAGGTTTGATTGCCCATTTCCTGCGCCTTGATCATTTCCTGAAGGCTTTTGATCTGTCGTTCGGCTTGGTCGTAGGTCACGCCTTCTTTTCCAACCAATGCTTTTGCCGAATCGATCTGCTTCTGAAGCTCTGTCAGACTGCTATCAGCATCAACGAGCGCCTGAGCTTTTGCAATGAGGTCGTTCAGGGTGTCTACCTGTTCCTTCTTCATATAAGCAACGATCTGGGTTTTCAACTCACCATAGTTACTTGAATAGGCGAGGATGGTATAGGTCTTGGTATCATTGTAGGTGTTACCATCATCCAAGGTGATGACGCCATTGTCATCTGGCTTAGCAGCAGCGGCGACTACTGTTTCTTCCCCGCTATGTCCACCACCGTAATATACCTTAATGGTGACATCCTTGAATTCAGCAGGAATACCCGTTACTTTGATCTGATTGTTACCCTGAACCTCTGCAGAAATCTTTGCTTCACCAGGATAGAGCGGTTTGACAAGCGCGCCTTCAGCAAAATCATATTCATAGATGCCCTTTGGTGAATAGTAGGTGATCTTCTTTACGGTTGCACCCTTGAGCTTCGCTGTGTCAGCGTTTGCATTGTCGCCGGTAACGTCAAAGGCGATTTCGTATGGCTGTACCCAGATATTTTGCAGGTGCTTCATACCTACATCAAAGGTCTCGCCACCCTTTTCGGCTTCGACAACAGCAGCAAGCGTATTAGAACCAACATCAAAGGTATCAGGATCAACTTTACCTACACGCAAATGATTGGTGCTATTTTCATCAACCTTCAGCACATAGTCGCCCCAGCGTTCAGTCGCCGATACGCTGAGTGTTGCATCGGTGATTTTTTGAGTATTTGTGCTGGTAAAGGCACCATAGGTCCCTTTTTCATCCAGGGTTTTGTAGACAGTTGGGACTGTGGTTGTGGCATCGGCCACTTCTGCTGCCTTGGTGTATTTCGCGTCAGCACCATCGAGGGCATCAGCTGCTTGGAGCACCTTGGCTTCGGTGTATTGCTTGGCATCCACCTGGATTGGTACATTCTTTGCACCATTGATCTTGTAGCCATTATCGTCTGGCTCAGTAGAGTCCATATTGCTAAAGATGGTGTTCTTGTTGGTGGTTGCAGAGGTGACGGCGTCATACTGGCCATCTGCATTTTCCAAATCGCCTGCATAGAGCTCGGTGTAGCTCAGGGTGTCGGTGCCGTAGACCTTGCCGGAGATTTCCTTGGCACTGTAGTAGTAAACGTCGGTGTCGCCGATCTTGGTGGCTTCGACTTCGCTGCCACCAACGGTGAAGGTGGCACCGGATTTCGAGGTGGTGGCGTAGTAAACGTCGTTGCCATCGATCTTGATGGACTTGGTCATGGCAATGGTGCTGCTCACAGAGCCGCCGCCACCGCCGGAGGTTCCACCGCCGCCGGTGCTGCCATTGACGATGCCGTCGCCCTTGCTATTGATGGTGACGTCTTTGCCAGGTTCAACGGTAACGCCACCTGCGGTGACACCGGTGGTGCCTTCAGCAACTTCGATCTTGGCACTTGGCACGGTGATGGCTGCGCCGTCGGCGTTGGCCTTGACGGTGGTGACTTTCCCTTCACCGCTGACCTTGGCATTCTTGCCGTTGGCTTCTACTGTTGTGACGGTCGCGCCCTTTTCGACGGTGATGGCGCTGCCGGTGCTGTCGGCGTCAACGGTGATGGTGCGCACGGTGCCGTCCTTGACGGTGACGTTGGCGCCATCCTTGACGGTCACGCTGCTGACATTACCATCGATGACGAGGTCGGTCTTAGCGGTCACAGAGGCGATGCTGCCGTCTTCGATGACGAGGCCGGTGGCGCGGTTAGGATTGGTAACGACGATGCCGCCACGCGCGGTGACGTTTTTGAGCTTGATGGCATCGCTATCGCCGCCACGAACGACGATGCGGCCCTGTACGGTGACGCCGTCGAGGTTGACGTCATCAGTGCCGACGCCGTCAGCGAGGATGAGGTCACCTTTGATGGTCATGCCACTGAGGTCGACACCGCCAGCGCGGACGATGACGTTGCCGTCGGCGACTTTGTCATAGGAGCCTGCTTGGGTGATGTAGTCCTTGGCGATGTTGTCCATGATGGCGGCAAATTCGGCGCGGGTGATGGTGCCCTTTGGGTTGAGTGTTCCATCTTCATAGCCGTTGATATAGCCAGCCTTGACCATGGCTGCGACGGTTTTCTGCGCCCAGGCAGAGACGTCGTCAGCATCTGTGAATTTGTCGAGGGCGTCTGCGTCTGCGTCGTCAATGGCGAAGGCGCGTGCGAGGACGGCCAGCGCTTCCTGGCGGGTGATGTTGGCATCTGGGTTGAGCTTGCCATCGCCGACGCCGACGAAGGTGCCCATCTGCAGGGCTTTCGCCATATCGTCGCGATACCAGCTGCTAGTACCCACGTCGGTGTAGCCATTCAGGGATGCTTTGGCGGTGCTGCCAAAGGCGCGGTTGATGATGGCGGCCATTTGCGCGCGGGTGAGTTTGCCCTTGGCGTCAATCTTGCCGTTGTAACCGCCCAAGAGGCCGTTATCGACGGCGTTGGTCAGCGCCTGGGTGGACCAATCCGATGGGAAATCGGAAAAATCGCTCGCCGATGCGCCAAAGGCGCCCGTTGGTGCGAGCAGTGCAGCAGTCAGCACAACGGCCATACTGCCTTGTTGAAGTCGTTTCTTATCCATGTTCTCCTCCTTTTGGTGCGAGCCCCGATGGATAATGGTGGAGGCAGGCACACCTTGTCGTCAGCGCGTGGCGGGCCACGGCTGCGGATTTGTTAGGTAAGCCTAACTCAGACGCAAAAATACAAGCGGACCCTTGCCGCTCGGTGGAACTCGTCGTGAGTGATCGTCGGTTGTTGTTAGCCATTCCTAACTATTGCAAATTAAAAATATCACAACTGTCAACAATTTTCAACAGTTTTGTTGCACCAGCCTAACTTTTTTACAAAAAATGTCCACATTCGACAACCCCGCCCAAAACCACCGACAAAAATTAACAACGTCAGATTTTTCCAGCAACGGGCCGCAGGCAAAAAAAGAGCCGCCACCCCGCGGCAGCCACTCCAAAAAATATCATCATGCCATCCTGTACAGCGCTTCCTCAAACGCCTCCCTGCTCTCCATATAATGATATGGCGCATATTCGCCGAAGCTTTCTGGCGGGTCCAGCTTGACGAGCTGAATCTTGTCATAGCCGACCATATCAACGAGATGATCCATATAATCACCCACACGAAGGCTTGGATCTGGCTGCCAAGCAATACATCCCTCTTCACCAAATTTAGTTGCTACGATGTAACACATTTTCCAAAACCTCCTTAAATGATTCTCTGCTCTATTTTACATAGATATCTCCAAAAAAAGCCACTCCGTCACGGAATGGCTCTGTCGAGAAAAGCACCCGGCAGGCGTGCCTTGCTCCTGCATCTCTCGGGTTTCCCCTGTCGGTACCAGCGGCGTGTGGTTGACACGAAAATTTACCACCACAGGTGCGTTTCTGTTCTATACGATTAGTATATCAGGAATCATCGCGACTGTCATTAATGATTGTGAAAAAATTGCCGCCGTGCTATAATAAGCGAGAGCTACCAGTAAAACGGTTGCCTCGGATTACGCTATGATAGCCGTTATTCTTGGCGGGGGGCGGCTATTTTTTGCAATGTAGACGCACATTATAACACGTCGTTGCGCATTTGCGGACGGCGTGTTATAATATGTGCATAAAAAGAGTGCCACCAGTAGACGGTAGCCTCACGTTTATTTTCTCAAATAACCGCTGTCACTGGCCGTGGGCGGTTATTTTTTTGCAATAAAGACGCCGAGCGTCACTGCGGCCAAGATGGCCGAGGTCCACCCGAGCATGAAGTTTAGAAGCTCCATATCCATATGCATCACCTCGCTTCCTTCGGTGCCGAAGCGCCTGGGGGTTATTGCGAGGAACCGCCTACCGTTTGGTAGCACATGTTTGTATTATATCATACAAGCGCATATTTACAACGGCTGTTTCGCAAGAAGCAGCCGTTTTTTTGCGTGCGCGAGAAAAAGCCTGCCTCGACAATCGAGACAGGCTTGGCGGATGAATGGGGTTGTGGATGGTTCTGCTTATTTGATGGTGAAGGTATCACCATCCATTCGTTAGTTAGAGCAAACTTCTACGCATAAGAATAGGCGATAACCACCCAGCAATTCGGACCGTGTGTGTAATCCTTGTCGTTGCTGCATGTTCATCGCCTCTTTTCAATATTAGACCCATCTAATATTTGCAAATAAAGAATACTCCTCTATTCCTAGGATTTCAATAGGAGACGTCCACTTCTCGCCATTAGAATATTTTCACACCCGCGATAAGGGAAATGAATCGGCATATAAAAAAAGCCTGCCTCGAAAAATCGAGACAGGCTTGAGGGGTTGGGGTTATTCGGTTACAGCGTTAGAGACAGTGTTATCAGCAGCGATGGTTACAGTCAGAGGCTTGTAACCCTTGGCTTTGATGACGATGGTGTTTTCGGCATTGCTGTTGAAAGAGGTTTGCGCCATTGAAAGATAGGCGTCGGAACCATAGTTAGTCACTGCATAGGTATTACCACTCATAGCAAAGCTGCTATCAGTAAATGTGTATTTCTGACCATTCACGATAACGTCGGTGATTGCACCAACATATTTCGAGATCGTTTCATTGCGATCGTTGTTGGTGAAATACAGCTCATTCGGGTAGATACTAACTCCTTCTTTGAAATGATGTGCAGAAATGGGTTCCAAACCTTCCTGCGTTTCCGGATCGGTCTCACCGCCGCCAGGGTTTGTTGTTTCGCCACTGTTACCATTGATGTCGACAACTACATCTTCATAGCCTTCTGCACTAATAGTTACAGTAGTCGCACCATCAGCAAACGCTTTGCCACCAAGGATCAATTCGTAATAACCCACCGAATTATCAACTTTGTAAGTCGTAGACGATGCAGATGGAGCTTCCCAGATTTGTGCCGCAGTATATTCAGTGTCGCCAACAGTTACTTTGTTAATTTTGCCTTTCCAATCGAAAACATCACTGATAGTAGTGTTTCCCTTTGCTTCAAGGGCAACGTGATAAACGCCGCTGTCATCCGTCACATCCAGAGTCATTTCAGGAGCAGCATCCTTGTCACCTTGCTCTGGCTGCTGTTCTGGATCGGTGGTTTCACCGCCGCCACCTGGTTCGGTGGTGGTGTCTCCAACGATGGTGTCGTTGACGGTCAGCTTGCTGCCATTAGCAGTTGCCTTGAGAGTCAAGGTCTTATAGCCATCGACGGTGAAGACGATGGTATGATCACCTTTTGTAAGATTTTCGTCTGGAAGAACGACGGTGCTACCGCTAACAGCGAACTTGCCTTCATTTGCTTGATAGCTATCTGCTGCAGTCAATACGGTTTCGTCAATTTTTACGCTACCAGATGCTTTGAGGGCTTTCAGATAGTCGCTACCATTGGTAAACGATACTTGGTAGCCACCCACCCAGCCTTGCAAATTAAACGAATCGGAGCTCAGTGCTGCTGGTTCCTGATTTTCGCTTGGCTCTGGATCTGGATCGGTGCTGCCACCGCCAGTAGTATCGAAGGTGTAGGTGTAGGTTTCGTAACCATCGGCTTCGATAACGATTTCATTTTTGCCTTCTTTGATAGCACCATTACCGAGACGGAGGCCTGTAGAAACACTCTGTGGGGTAAACCATGCATATTCAGTAGAATCTGCTGCGAGAGAATCTGAGGTCATTTCATGTTTGGTGTAAAGTTTGCCATTGACAGTGATCTTATCTTTCTTAGCAGCAGCCAATTGCCAGGAGCCAATTTCCTTGCCAGTAGAAACCTTATCAACGTTGTCGAATTCAATTTCAGTCAAGCCATTATTCTGAGTGGCAGTGACGTTCATTTCTGGTACCTTGTTCAGTTTAACTTCGCCATCTACAGAGAACTTGGTGCTCAGCGCGTCATCGTAGTAGTATGCTGCGATGGTAGCAGTGTATTCACCTGGTTTGACGTTGTAGAGGTCGACGGATTTCTTGTCGCTGGACAGGACGTAGTAAGCGGCATCGCTGCCTTCGTAACCCTTAGTATAGACGCTGTCATCCTTGCCATTCTTGTCGGTGAGGGTGATGCTCTTGAGGTTGGTGAGGAAGTCACCATCGGAGCCGTCAACGGTGAGGGTGACCTTGTCGCTGTCTACCTTGGCAGTCAGGCTGAGGTCTTTTTCGTTAACTTTGCCATACTCAAATTTGGCGGTCTGCTGCTTGTAGCCAGGGGAAACAATCTTGAGGGTGTTGTCCTTGCCGATTTGCAGGAGGCGCTGCTTGAGGGTGATGGTGCCAGCCTTGGCATCGATGGTGTAGTAATCGCTGCCGAGCTCGCGCCAGTCGCCGTTGAGGTAGAGGGCGCTCACGCCGTTCAGGTATTTTTCAACATCGTCGCCGGAGAAGGTGAGGACGACGTCCTTGCCCTGTTCGTTGTCGCTAACCTTGTAGGTTGGGGTTTCGAGCTTGCCGGATTCGGTGCTGTCTTGGATTTCACCCCAGAGGCCATCGTAGAGGAGTTCCTTGGTGGCATGTGGTGGGTAGTAGCTTGCTTTTGCGGTTTTGGTGAATTCACCGTATGGCAGATAGATGTTGCCCTTTGTTTTGGCGTCATTCTGTGCATCTGAATAATCGGTGAAGTCGTAGTACATGGTCATGCCCTTGTCAAAGACGGCTTCGCTGCTGGCGTTGGATTTCCAGTAGCCGAGGATGGTCGATGCAGCGTCGGTTTCTTCACCGATGCCTTCGAGAACGAGGGCGTTGGCGAGAAGGTCACTGTTAAAGAGCATGTAGGTGTTGATGGCCGAGCCGCCAGTGGTGGAATCGCCGCCGGAGGAGCCGCCGGTGGAGGCGCTGCTGCGGGCGTCAATGCGCTGTACAGCTGCTGCCTGAGTCACTTCCTTACCATTTGCGACATAGAAGGTCTTGCTGAACTGCTTATAGCCAGCGGCATCGATGGTGATGGTGTAGTTGCCCTTCTGGTCGAGCCAGTTGGTGCCCTTGCCATCGTTTGCAGTGACGTCATTGTAGAGGATAAAGAGGTCATCGCTCATCTGATAGTAGTCATCGATGAAGGTGAGCTCATAGGTCTTGCCGTCTGGCTTGGTCAGGGTGACCTTTTCGATTGGGCTCAGGATGGCATAACTCATGTCACTGACTTCGAAGTGGAGATTCTTGCCAGATTCTGGGGTTTCCTTGACTTTGAGGCTTGGGGTCTTTTCGTTGACCAGGTGGATTGGTACGAGGACCTTGCTATCGCCAGAGGCCACGCGTACATAGTAGCGGCCGTTGTTGCGGAAGTTGTCCTGAGGCACGCCAATTTTGAGCACACCGACGGTCGCGCCATTGTGTTCTTCATTGGCCTTTTCGTAGGTCAGATGGTCGTTGATGGTATATTTGCCCTGGTCGTATTGTACGAGCTCGAGAGCGCCTTCCTTGGCAATGGCGTCAAACCATGCCTTGTCTTCGGCGCTGGTATAGTTGAACATGATGTCAACGGTGCCCTTGCCTTCGGTATCAATTTCTGCGTTTGGCGAATAGAATGGATGCTCGTTGACCGCCTCGCCGCTGGCGAAGGTGGTTTGCTCGGTGTTCACACGGAGATTACCAGCATTGTCATAGTTAGAGAGGTAGTAATCCCAGAGAGCAAGCGGGCCGTTGGCCATAAAGTAGTCTGGCAGGTAGTCTGCGCCGGTGTAAACGGCGTCAGCGCCAGCCTTGCCGCCGAGGTTCAGGGTCTGGGTCTTTTTATCTGCGATGAGGGTCACTTCCTTTGGCTCAGCGGTCAGAGGGAGCTTGGCAATGCTGCCATCGTCCATGACATCGCTCACAGCCGTGGTGACGTTGGTGCCACCAACAGTGACCTTGACATTCTTGGAAGAGAAGCCATCGTTGAAGACGAGGGCCAGGTAGCTACCTGCGTCGCTATAAACGATTTTGGATTCTTCTGCATTGACAATGGCTGCTTCGGTCTGGCTATCGTTGTCGCCAGGGTTGGATGGGTCGGTCGGCTTGGTGGTTTCGCCGCCGGTGTTGCCACCTTCGGTGCTACCGCCACCGCCAGTGGAGCCGCCGCCGGTAGAGCCGCCACCACCGATGATACCGCCGCCGGAGTTGCCGCCGGTGGAACCGGTGATGCCGTCGCCCTTGTCATTGACAGTGGCGTTCTGGCCTGGGGTGAGGGTGGTGTCGCCGACGGTGACGTCGTTGGCGTCTTTAGAGACTTCGACCTTGGCACCAGCCACGGAGACATTGGTCTTGTTGGCGTTGGCCTTGACGGTGGTGACCTTGCCAGCGCCCTTGACGGTGGCGCCTTCGGCGTTGACGGTCACGGTCTTGACGGTGCCGCCCTTGACTTCGACGTCGGCGGTCTTGGCGATAACGACGTTGTCGACGTCACCGTTGATGACGGCGTCAGTGTTGACGGTCACGGTGCCGAGGTCGCTATCCTTGACAACAATGCCTGCGGCGCGGTTAGGGTTGTTAACGACGACGCTCTTTGCTTTGACGTTGGTCAGCTTGATGGAGTCGCTGTCGCCGCCGCGGATGAGGATGCGGCCTTCGACGGTGACGCCGTCGAGGTTGACATCATCGGTGCCAACGCCATCGGCGAGGATGAGGTCGCCCTTGATGGTCATGCCGCTGAGGTCAGCGCCAGCGCGCACGAGAACATTGCCTTCGGCAGTCGTGCTCTTTTCCTTGGCATTGTTGACGTAGGTCTTGACCATGTTGTCCATGATGGCTGCAAATTCGGCGCGGGTGATGGTGCCCTTTGGATTCAGTGTGCCATCTTCATAGCCGTTGATGTAGCCAGCCTGAACCATGGCAGCCACAGTCTTTTTGGCCCAGTTTGCAACGTCATCGCCGTCGCTGAATTTGTCGAGGGCGGAAGCGTCAACGTCTTCGATGGCGAAGGCGCGAGCGAGGACAGCCAGGGCTTCCTGACGAGTGATGTTGGCGTCCGGGTTGAGCTTGCCGTCGCCAACGCCGACAAAGGTGCCCATTTGCAGGGCCTTGGCCATGTCGTCAGCGTACCAGCTATTTGAGGAAACGTCAGTATATCCGTTCAGAGATGCTTTGGCAGTCGACCCGAAGGCGCGGTTGATGATGGTCGCCATTTGGGCGCGGGTGAGCTTGCCTTTTGCATTGATTTTGCCATCGTAGCCGCCGAGGAGACCGTTGTCTACGGCGTTGGACAGGGCCTGTGCGGACCAGTCAGATGGAAAGTCGGAAAAATCGGATGGAGAAGCGGCAAAGGCGCTCGTTGGGGCGAGCAGCGCTGCCGTCAGGACGACGGCCATGCCTTTCTTCGCAAGCGGTTTTTTGTTGTTCATGAGAACCTCCTCTAAAGGTTAAAAATTTTGGTCGATCACAGTGCCCTGCGTCCAGCGCGACTATGACGAGAATCATTAGCTGTCACTAACCTGCGCGTCGAAAAAAAAGCGGTCAATGACCACTGATTTTCAAAAAATTTGTCGTTGCAACGTCAACGCTTGAAATTAGCTCTAGCTAATATTAAGCAAGCCTAATTTACCATAAGCATTTTTCTTTTTCAACAGATTTTTTCTTTTTTCTAAAAATTTTTCACGAAAAAATTGCTACACTGTTTTCAGGATGCAATCATTGGCGGTTTTTCTTGACAGATGGCCGTATAAAGTTTTATGATTTTCTTAGTAAGCCAACGCTAACACAAGGAGACCCTATTATATGAACAAATTTGCAATATCTGCAGCCCTCATTGCCATGCTGGCGCTCTCTGGCTGCGCCCAGGATGCAGCGGATCAGCCGTCTGCTGACAGCGCCGCCGTTTCTGCAACGAGCGAGGGCAGCACGACCACGGCTGCCGACGAATCCCAATCCAAGGAGCTCTATGCCATGGACACGGTCATGACCCTGACGGCCTACGGTCCCAACGCGACCAAGGCCCTGGACGATGCCGCCGCGGACATCGAGCGATTGGATGCGCTCTTTTCTATATCTAGTGGCAACGGCGACATCAAAGCGCTCAATGACAATAAATCTGCCGATCTCTCGAAGGATTCGCGCGTCCTGCTCAAGCGCGCCTTGGAAATTGCCAAGGACACGGGCGGGCTCTTTGACGTGACCATCGAGCCGGTGATGGAGGCCTGGGGCTTCCCGACGAAGGATTTCCGCGTGCCTGAGGACAGCGAGCTCTCGGAGCTCCTCAGTCATGTGGATTACAAGCAGGTGCAGCTGGACGACGACGGCCACGCGACGATTCCCGCCGATGTGGAAATCGACTTGGGCGGCATCGCCAAGGGCTACACCTCGTCCCAGGTGATGGACATTTTCAAGGAGGACGGCGTGACCTCGGGGATCATTTCTCTGGGGGGCAACGTGCAAGCCCTGGGCGTCAAGCCTGACGGCAGCCTCTGGCGCGTCGGCATTCAGGACCCGGCAGACACGGCCAACATTCTCGGCACCGTCGAGGTGGAAGACAAGTGCGTCATTACCTCGGGCGGCTACCAGCGCTATTTTGAAGAAAACGGCGTCCATTACCACCACATCATCGACCCGCGTACGGGCTATCCTGCCAACAACGGGTTGACGTCGGTGAGCATTGTCTCAGACGACGGCACCCTGGCCGATGGCCTGTCGACCTCCCTCTTTATCATGGGCAAGGACGACGCCATCAAATTCTGGCAAAAGCACAAGGACGAATTTGACGCAATTCTTGTGGACGACGATGGCAATGTGACCATCACCGAGGGCCTTGAGGGGACCTTTACCCTGGCCGATGGCAGCACGCCGGAGGTTGCCCGTTCATGAAGAAACGACTCTTGATCATCCTCCTCGTGCTCGTCGTCATTTGCGGCGGGGCGGGGTTCTACTGGTGGAACAGCCGTGGCGCTGACGAGACGATTGCCACCGTCGAGGTCGACGGCGAGGTGCGCTACACCTTCCACCTGGATGAGATCACCGATACGAAAACCTACGAGATCAAACAAGCCGACGGCGCCGAAAACACCATTAAGGTGTCGCCCGAAGGCATCGCCGTCACCCACGCCAATTGCCCGGACCAGGTCTGCGTCAAGCAGGGCTTTCACAAGCACGGGCCGCAGCCGATTGTCTGCCTGCCCCACAAAGTGAGCATTCGCTTTGCGAGCGCCGACGGCGGCACCAGCGGTGACCTGGACGCCATGACCGGACAGTAAGGAGGACACGCCATGACAACGCGCACACGTACCCAATCCCGCACCCAGAAGCTGACGCGGCTGGCGCTCTTGACAACGATTGCGCTGATCATCTTCATCGTCGAGGCGCAGATTCCGCCGCTGACGGCGGTGCCAGGCGTCAAAATGGGCCTGGCGAACATCATCACCCTCGTCACCCTCTACCTCTACGGTCCCAAGGAAGCGCTGAGCGTCCTGCTCATGCGCATCTTCCTCGGCAGCATCTTTGCCGGGCAGATGATGGTCATGCTCTTTAGCCTGGCGGGCGGGCTCCTCTGCTTCGCCGTCTCGGTGGTGCTCTATCGCTTCCTACCATTATCGAAGCTGTGGCTCCTGAGCATGATCGGCGCCGTCTGCCACAACATTGGCCAGGTCGGCATGGCCATGCTCGTCATGCAAACGCCGGAGATCGTCTGGTACCTGCCAATGCTCCTGGTAAGCGGCATCGTCAGCGGCATCTTCACCGGCCTCGTCGCCAGCTACCTCCTCCGCCGCCTCGACCTCGCCCAAACAAACTGACATCATCCTTTCCTTTTTTATAAAATAAGAGCGCTCCGATCGGAGCGCTCTTATTTTATATGCAATTACTTGACGCGGCGGGCGGCGACGACGAAGCGGCCGTTTTCGGTGTGGTAGCTGCAGGTAGAGAGCATGAGGATTTGCTCGCCGCTTTGGGGGATGATGCCGGTGTCGTAGAGGCTGTTTTGCCTGAGCCAGGTGGTGAGCTCGGCGAATTGCTCGGGTGTGAGGTCGCCGACGCTGTTGTAATAGCGGAAGCCCGGTTCGCCCTGGCCGAGGATGCGCGTCTGCACGGCGGCAAAGACCTCGTACTCGCGCATGTCATTGGCGTCGTAGTAGACGATGCGAGGATGGCTCTGCTGAAAGCTCTGCTCGGCGTAGCGATCGAGGGTGCCAAACATGCTGCCATCGTCCATGTCGTGGCCGTAGATGATGAAGGATTCGCTGGTATCGGTGGAGCCTTCGCCGATGAAGGGCGTGCCGTTCATGGAATTGCTCTGGTCGAAGGCGCGGCGCAGGTAGTATTCGGGGGCGCTGGGCGTGTACATGACGGGATAGTCAACGCCGGTGCCGTCGATTTTGATCCAGCCTGCGTAGTCGGCATTTTTGGCGTGGAGGTCGTTGTAGAGATCGGCAACGCCGGCGGCATCACCAGTGGCTGCGGCCTGAACCTGGCGCAGGTCGTCAAAGGCGGCGGCGGAGACGTGGCCATCGTAGAGATTTTTGCTGATCATCCCCACGGAGACGACGAAGCAAATTGCCAGCATCACAAAGAGCAGCCGCGCCAGACGGCCGATGATGGTTTTCTTGGGTTTGGCCATGGGGCCTCCTTTCCGGGCGATAAAAAACGGCGGCGGACCGCAGAGCGATTCGCCGCCATTTGTGTGCAATGAACTTAGTTACGACGACGCTTGCGTGACAGCCAGAACGCTGCAATGATCAGCATCCCACCCAGGGAGAAAATCGCAATAGAAATCAATACATTCGTATGAGATTCATCGCCGGTTTGTGGGGTGCTCTTATCGCTGGTGGTGCTTGTCTTGCTAGAAGACGCCGTTGGGATTTTTTTGGTCGTTGTACTTGTTGCTTTTGTGCCGGTGGTTTTGGTACTGGTGCCATTGGTTTTGTTGTTATTGGTCGTACCGGTGGTTGTCGTCGTTTTTCCAGTGTTGGTGATGGTCCAAATATTGCCGGAGTTGGTTACCTTCTTGGTGTAGTTGGATGGCACGGCGGTTTCGTCGACGGTCCATTTGTTGGATTTGTCGAGGTTGTTCCAGCTGTGCTGCCAGCCATTGTCTGCACTCAAGGTCACAGGATCGCCATAGGCGGTGCCGTCACGATAGAGCTGCACCTTGATGGTGCTTGGCCGCGTCGACTGCTTGTCGCTCTTCCACACCTTTTGTACGGTGACAAAGGTTTTGGTCGTGGTGACATCGGTGGTGCTGTTGAAGGTCAGGGTGCTGTTGAAAATGGCGCCGTCCTTTTTGACGACGACGGTGCTCGCGAGCTTGCCATTGACCTCGGTGACGTTGACGGTGACGTTGTAGACGGTCTTGTCATAGGTCACGTTATCACCCGTCCCCGGCTGCAGCGACAAGGTGTAATCATAGGTGCCCGTCTTGTCAAAGACGAGGTTGCCAAAGGTCACTGTACTGCCAATATTGCCCTGACTCTGGAGGATCTTGCCACTGGCATCCTTGAGGACGGTGGTGAAAGCGCCATTACCTGGGGTCTTGCCATCGAGGGTGACCTGCGCCTGAAGATTTACGTTGATTGGGTCCGGCGTTGGAGTCGGTGTTGGCTCAGCGGATTTTTGATAGGTGTGGGTATAGCTCAGGCTGGTATCGCCATCGGCCTTGATCTCTTTGTCACCAGCGGTGGTGAAGCCTTCGGTGGTGCCGCTCAAAACCTCGCGCAGGGTGTAAGTCTTGCCATCCTTGGCGAGATCAATGGAGAGACCGGTGAAGCCGTCGGGCAGCTCGTAGGTCTGGATTGGCTTTTCGCCAACTGTGATGCTCGCGCCTTCGTAGAGCTCATACTTGACGCTCGGCTTGGTGCCGGTGTAGGCGGTCTTGCCGTCGTTCTGAAACCACTTGGTTTCGACCTTGACGGTGACCTCACTCTTGCTGGCACTTGCAGCAACGAGGTTCTGGTAGGATTTTTGCACACTGCCCTTGGCAGCAGCGGCGCTGTAATAATCGACATTGAGATTGCTAGGGGCCGGATTTTTCTGAGCCGAAGCAATGAGGGCATTCACTGCATCCTTGGTGGCGCCATTATTGGCCACAGCGCGACTGTCGGTGTAATGCCAGATCGCTTGCTGGGTCGTCTGAATGCTGTAGAGGGTGTGCAGGCGCGTCTTGTCCATCTTGTCAGCCTTGTCGAGACCGGCGAGATCAGAAACGACGCCCTTCCAGGTGCCACCGTAATATGGATGGCCATTCCAGAGGACGTTACGCACATTGGTCAGGAGCGTGCTCTTGCTTTGGGCAGCGTCGACATTGGCAGCGAGGGCTTCCTGGGTGGCAGCAGTTTTTTGATAACCGCGGGTCCCGGCCGCGTCAGGAATCTGACGATTCATATTGATGCTATAGGCCACGGTGCCCGTGTTGGTACCCCATGGCTTGACCTGGAGCTCCGAAAGCCCTGTGAGGGTTGTGGTCTGTCCGGTTTTATCGCGAATTGGGACTTGGACCGCTTCGTATTCGGTGGCGGCGTTGGTCGCTGCTTCAACTGCGCCCACTGGCACCACTGTGCTCAGCACCAGCGCGAGGGCCATGCCCATGGCAAGTAATTTTCGTTTCATAACCTTTTCATCTCCTTTGGTGTACGTCAGCGCTGGCGGCCGACATACAAACATCGCGGCTACCCGCTATCCAGCGATTTTTCTCAAGTTGAAAAATCATTTCTATAATTATAAATATTATACTAGATTAACGCGTCTATTTCAATTTATTTGCAGCTTTTTCGAGAAAACCCTGCAAATAAATGACAGCCTCCTGACATTCAGCCGAAAATTTTCGCGCCATGAGAATTTTTCGCTGGCAGGCGCGGGGCGATTGCAAATGTTGAAAGACATCTACTTTTATGTTATTATTTTCTATGAAGACTTTGTAATCGATTTATATCAGGAGGGATTTTTTATGGCAACATCCAGTATTGAACATAATTTTGTTGTTTCATCTCCTGAATCCGTGAAAATGTTTGCTGATTCCCTTGACGACGCTTTCCGTGAGTCAGAAGAGCGAAAGGCATCGGGCTACACTTTGCCAGATATCAATCTCGTTACAGATCAAAAGGAAATCGATGCTATTTTCACGCGATATTTTGAAGGGAAAAAACTTCTTGCAAAGAAGCAACATCGGTTCTAAAATATAAAGCAGTGATCAGGTTTCAGATACTCGCGAGGACTGAGACCGGAGGGAATCCTGCGGGATTCCCTTTTTCATACACACAAAATGGCACCTTTCGCGAGGTGCCATTTTTTTGCGCTTGTGCAGAAGCGCTCACATGCGTCCGGCGGCGTCGCGGGCGAGCTGGGAGCGCTCGCATTCGTCGTCGGCCATGGTGAGCTGGTAGCAGTAAGGGCTGCCCTTCATTTTTTCGGCG
This sequence comes from Peptococcaceae bacterium, assembly GCA_030524315.1. Classification (GTDB taxonomy): domain Bacteria; phylum Bacillota; class Peptococcia; order Peptococcales; family Peptococcaceae; genus UMGS1590. The sequence continues at coordinate 14,884 of JAUNGU010000008.1, read as the reverse complement.
GCGTAGCTGAGGCCGTTGGTGCGGGGATCGAGGAGGGGATTGTCGATTTGCTGGGGATCGCCGAGAAGGATGATTTTGGTGCCGCGACCGGCGCGGGTGATGATGCCCTTGGCCTGCTTGGGGGTGAGGTTTTGGGCTTCGTCGATGATGAGGTAGGTTTTGCTGACGGAGCGGCCGCGGATAAAGTTTAGCGCCTGGGCGCTGATGATGCCGCGATCAAAGAGGACGTCGATTTTGCCGGCGAGGTCGCCCTCGTTGCGAAAACGCTCGGCGTCGCTCTGGTCGACGAGGAGCTCGAGGTTGTCGATGGCAGGGCGCAACAGCGGCGCGATTTTGTCGGACTCGTCGCCCGGAAGGAAGCCGATGTCATCGTCAAAATGGACGTTGGGGCGGCTGATGAGGATGCGTCGATAGGCGGGATTGTCGCCATCGAGGATGGCGGAGAGGCCGCAGGCGAGGGCGTAGAAGGTCTTGGCGGTACCGGCGATGCCCTTGACAATGACCAGCGGCGCCTCGTCGGCGTCGGCCAGGAGCGCCTCTTGCATGAAAATCTGGCCAACGTTGCGCGGCGTGACGCCGTAGGGGCGCTTGTTTTTGTGGCGCAACGGCACAATGTAGGTGCCATCAAAACGGGCGAGCTTGGTTTTGGACTGAGAGCGGTCGGCGTGGAGAATGAGAAAGGCGTTGGTCACGAGGTCCACCGCCACCGGCGCGCCGCCCTCGTCGACCTGGTAGACCTCCTCTGGTGCCAGGGGCTCTGCGCCAAAGGCGTCAAAGCGCGCCTCGGGCACATAGACGTGGATGCGGCCCGTGTACTGATCGGCAGTCTCCGAGACCTGCTCGGTGAAGTAATCCTCTGCCTCGATGCCGAGCATCTGCGCCTTGATGCGCAGGACAATGTCCTTGGTAACGAGGATGACCGGCTGCTTGCGCCCCAAGCCCAGGCAGACCTTGAGCAGGCGGCTGTCGTTGCGCGCCTGGGGGAAGCCCTCGGGCAGCGGCACATGCACACAGTTGGTCTCTAGTCGCAAGGTGCCGCCGCTGGCCAAGGCCACACCCTCGGTGAGGCTCCCCGCTTGGCGCAGCGCCTCGAGGGTGCGGATGCAGTGGCGGGCGTTGGCGCCCTGCTCGCCGTCGGCACCCTTGAGAGCATCGAGAGACTCGAGCACGTTCACCGCCAGCACAATGTCGTTGTCCTCAAAAGCCATCAGCGCCGCCGGGCTCTGAATCAGCACATTGGTATCCAGGACATAGGTTTTTTTCATGAGATCGCTCCTTTTCAGCACGCAACAGGTTCCTACGCCCATTATAGCGACCCCACGTCAGCGCCAGATGATACATGCGTTAAATGAACGTAAAAAAGCAGCACCCTTGTGGGCGCTGCGAATCATCAGATAATCTTTTGTAGTGAATCTATCAACGTTGGCAATTCTTCAAACACAACATCAGCAATAATATTCCAGTTCGTGCCCTCATAATCATGCACCAGACGATGCCGCAAACCCGCAATCATCAGCCAGGGGATCTCATCATGCGCTTCCTTGTATTCCTTCGACAAATGATAAACATGCTCACCGATATTGTACAGAGGCGTCGTCACCAACCATTGCAAAGGCGTGTTTGTCAGCAACTCTTCTTTGTGAATGTGATTGTCGCTAACATAGCTCCATAGATTTGTCGCGTTTTCATAAATTTTTTGGATGCGCTGTTCGTCAGAATATCTCATGCCACCAAGAGCCTCTCTTTCATGATGGTTTCGTAAAAAGCACTGTCTGTGTTGATTTCGTGGATTTCGAAGACGTCAACGTCCTTTTTCAGGGCGGCGCGCAGCTCTTCGGCAAGGGCAAAAATTAGCGTCAGCTTGAAATTCTCGCCGCCAAAGACGAGAAAATCCAGGTCGCTTGTGGCATCGGCCTCGCCACGGGCGTAGGAACCGAATAAATAGATGGCTTGAACGTGGTATTTTTCGGCGATGGGCCGCACGCGCGCAGCAATATCCGCCAGGGTCAGTACATTATTATTCATCTTGCACGCCTCCCTCTGCTACTTCACAAAAATTGATACTCCAATTATACCAGCGCGCGTTCTCAGATGGAAGAAAATGTGCGCTAAAAAAGCAGCACCCTTGTGGGCGCTGCTTTGCGAATCTCAGCGATTACTTCTGTGGGAGAATTTCTTCGACTTCTGCGTGTGGACGTGGGATGACGTGGACGGAGAGGAGTTCGCCGACGCGCTGGGCGGCTGCGGCGCCTGCGTCGGTGGCTGCCTTGACGGCGCCGACGTCACCACGGACCATGACGGTGACGATACCGCCGCCGACGAATTCTTTGCCGATGAGGGTGACGTTTGCTGCTTTGACCATGGCGTCTGCTGCTTCGATGGAGCCGACGAGGCCTTTGGTTTCGATCATACCGAGTGCTTCATTCTTAGTCATAATTGTTTCCTCCTAAAATGGTATATGTATAAATTTTTTACTGAACGATGGTGACGCTGGTCTGTGCGGTGACGCCCATGGCGTTGGCTTCCTCGGTGTCGAGGTGACATTCCAGCTGGGATGTGTTGGTGACGCGGATGGCAACATTATTATACACGCCGCCGCGCGCCCCTTCTACGGCGATTTTGACGATTTGTCCGTCGTGAACACCGAGGGCTTGGGCATCGGCGGGGTTCATGTGAATGTGGCGCTGGGCGACGACGACGCCCTGGGCGAGCTGGACGCTGCCCTTTGGCCCGACGATGGTGATGCCGGGACTGCCAGCGAGATCGCCCGAGAGGCGAACCGGCGCCTTGACGCCGAGCTTGAAGCTGTCTCCGGCGACAATTTCCACCTGGGTGGCGCTGCGCACCGGGCCGAGGACGCGAACCTTTTCGATGGCGCCCTTTGGCCCGCAGATGGTGACGGTCTCCTTGCAGGCGAATTGGCCCGGCTGGGAGAGGTCCTTCATTGGCGTGAGGGCGTAGCCTGCGCCAAAGAGGGCGTCGAGATCTGCCTGCGAGAGGTGGATGTGGCGGTTGGAAATGCCGACGGGTACGGCGCCGGTCGCTGCTGGTGACGTCTGTGGCGCTGCCGATGGTTGGCTGGCGGCCTGGACGGCTTCGAGCAGGGCTTCGAGGATGGCTTCGTATTCCTTGCTGGCCATCTTACTCACCTCGCAGGGCTTTGGAGAGGGCTTCGATCATGGCGTTGAGCTGTTCCACGTCGATTTCCTGATCGCTGGCAGATGGGCCGCTGCCGCAGCCACAGCCGACGCTGTAGGAAATGCCGCTGTTCTGATATTGATCCGGGGTGGTGCTCATGCAGCCGCCAGCAGGGGCTTGCGAGGCGCAGCCGCCGACAGGGGCGCCGGACGAGCAGCCGCAGCTCGTGGCTGGGGCGCTTGCGCAGGCAGCGGTGCCGACGCTGGCGCGTGGGGCGGCAATGCCGAGCTCCGGATGGTTGAAGGTTGGGTCATCGGCAACCATGGTGGCGCAATTTTTCTGGCCAAAGGCAACCTTCTTGATGTTGATGAGGTTGAGCGGGCTGACGTTTTCCGACGTCGAGCTGCCGCCCCAGCTGCCGCAGCCGAGGGTGAAGGATGGCACAAGGCCCGTGCTGCCGCCGGTGCCGCCCATGCTGCCGCCAGTGTTGACGAGGATGCGGGAGGCTGGCTTGCGGGTGAATTCGAGGATGACGTTGCGGTCCTCGGTGTGCAGGCTCATGGTGTGGCCGATGCCGTTTTGCAGAAGCGCAATAAAGAGCTCGCAGGCTTCGTGCCAATCCTTGACGACGTAGAAGGCCAAGACGGTGGTGAGCTTTTCGTAGCTCAGCGGATAGCCTTCACCGACGCCGCCCTGGGCACCGATGAGCACGGTCGTATCAGCCGGAATGCTGATGCCTGCCGCCTCGGCGATGACCTGTGGCGAACGGCCGACGAACTTGGCGTTCATGGCGTGGCCGTTTTTGAAGAGGAGCTTGCAGACCTTCTCGGTTTCGGCGTCTGTCATGAAGTAGGCGCCCTGTGCCTTGAGCTCGGCGACGACGGCGTCCTTGTTGCATTCCTCGCAGATGATGGATTGCTCGGAGGCGCAAATCGTGCCGTAGTCGAAGGTTTTGCTGGCGATGATATTGCTGACCGCCTGCTTGACGTTGGCGGTGCGCTCGATGTAGGCCGGGGAATTCCCTGCGCCGACGCCGAGGGCTGGCTTGCCCGCGCTGTAGGCGGCCTTGACCATGCCCGGACCACCGGTGGCGATGATCATCTTGACTTCCTTGCTGTGCATGAGCTCATCGGTGGCGGCCATGGAGGTCATGGAAATGCAGCCGATGGTGTTCTCCGGCGCGCCAGCGTCGACAGCCGCTTGCGCCATGAGGGCGGCGGCGCGACCGGTGCACTTGGCAGCCGATGGGTGCGGCGAAAAGACGATGGCGTTGCGCGCCTTGACGGCGATGATGGATTTGAAAATCGCTGTGGATGTAGGGTTGGTCGATGGCACAATGCCCATCAAGAGCCCCACAGGATCAGCGACGTCCATGGTGCCGAGAACAGGGTCTTCGTTAATCACACCAATGGTCTTCATGTCCTTGATGGCATCGTAGAGGAGCGTCGATGCCATGTGGTTCTTGTAGGCCTTGTCGGCCACCTTGCCGAAGCCTGTTTCCTCCACGGCCATACGCGCCAGGGAAACGGCGTTTTCTTCGGCCACGCGCACCATGTTGCGAATGATGCGGTCGATTTGCTCATCGGTGTAGGTGGCGAGGCGCTCGGTGGCGATTTGGCCCTTGCGTGCAAGATCTCTCGTCTCCTGCACAGATCGTAAATCATAGTCGAAGTTTTCCATATGATCTACTGCCTCCTTCTATTTATTCTGAGTCGGCGCTGTAATACTGCGCCAGTGCTTGGATCAGTTTTTCCTTGTTGGCTTTGGAAATGTTGCGGCCGCTGATTCCCAGCGCCTCGTAGCTGCGGCAGACGCGACGCAGATGGGTCACACGGCAGCCTTCGAGGAAGGCCTGCACGGCGGCAAAGCCGTGCTCAAGGGCGGCGGCGTCGAGGATCTCCTTGGAGATGGTCTCGCAGTCCAGTTCTAAAGCCGGGGTTGGTTCAGTGGATGGGGCTGCTTCGCTCAGGCCTCGCCTGGGACAGTCTCCATCGTCGTGACGCTCGATGAGGGGCGTTGGGTTGACGATGCATTCGCCGATTTCGGCGTGTGGACGTGGGATCACATGCTGGCTCACAAGGCTGCGTTCGCCGAGACGGGCGGCAGCGGCGGCACCGGCGTCGACGGCGGCCTTGACGGCAGCGACATCGCCGGTGACGGTGATGGCCACGAGCCCGCCCTTGACAAAGCTGCGCTCAAGCAGGCGCACCTCGGCGGCCTTGAGCATGGCGTCGGCCGCTTCGATGGCTGGCACGAGGCCATAGGTTTCAATCATTCCTAATGCTTCCATGGAGTTCCTCCTTTATATTGATTATTGAGTAACGTAAAAGACCTTCACACGCTCTGCCGCGCCAAAGCGCAAATGCTGCCCCGCCTTAAAGAGCAGGCAGTCGCCGGGGACGGCGGTGTAGGTTTTGCCATTTTTTTCGACAGTAAGCTGGCCCTCGATGACGACGTAGATTTCTTCGCTGGCGACCTGCCAGGAGAAGCTGCTGGCGTCGATGGTGAGGAATCCGGCGCTCATGCGCGCGCCGTCGCCGTCGCCGATGAGGGTGTTGTACCAGACCTTGGCGGCGGGATTGTCGGTGGCCAGGGGCTCGGTCTTGGCGCTTTGGCCACGCACGAGCTTGAGGGCGCCGTCGCCTTCGGAAACGTAGGGCACGTCGATGCCCAAAGCCCCGGCGAGCTGGCCGAGGAGGCCCTTTTCGAGCATGAGCGCAACGGCGCGGGCGATGATGGCGTCCTCTGCTGCGGCGGTTGTGCTCGCAGCGCTGGCGGCTCCTTCGCAAAAGTCGATGCCCGCTGCGGCTGCGGCATCGCGCGCCGATGGCGTGATCAGCGTATTGGCATCAACCGCCAGCGTCTTGTCGCCGCGAGCGGCGCAGGCCTCGACGTCCTTGGCACAAATGAGTTTTTTCATGGCTTCACATCCTTTCTCCGCTGGGGGAGGGATTCTATTACAAAAGGGTTGGAATCAAGAGTTCTGATGGCGATGGGATGACCTCGGCGTCGACGAGGAGGCCTTTTTCCTTGGCAATTTCCAGCCCCGCGTCGGTGCCTGCCTGGACGGCTGCCACATCGCCGGTAAAGGTGAAGTAGCTCTTGCCGCCGAGGCCGTTGCCCAATCGCAGCTCAATCGGCTCGAGCTCGGCAGCCTTGAGCACGGCGTCGGCGCAGACGATCATCGTCGCCAGGGAGAAGGATTCGATGATGCCCACGGCCTGCACCCGCTCCGGCATGGTCGCGCCGGAGATGGCCGGGAAAACGCCGGGATCGACGTTGGGGATGATGATGGAATCGATGAAATATTCCCCGGCCATGCGCTCGCCGATGTGGACCGAATCCTCGACGGCGGCCACGTCGCCGTGGACGATGGCAATGTATTTGCCGGGGCAGGTGGAGCTGGCCGCCGCAAATGCCACGTCGGAAATTTTGACCATCTGGTCGGCGGCGTAGATGCCCTTGGCAATGCTTGTAAATTCAACCATACCTATTGCCCGCATTTTATCCTCTCCTTACTTCGATATAATCTGCTGTGATGGCGCTGACAGTGCCGGAAATGCTGCTGTGCATGGTGCAGCCGAGGCTCTCGGCGGGAATGTCAGCGATGCGCTCGCCAGTCGCGACGCGCTGGCCGACAGTGACCTGCGGCACCGCCGGAGCGCCAACGTGCTGGCGTAGCATGATGCGAATCACATCCGGCGTCACTGTCTCGTCAGTCAGCGGCGCTGGCGCGTCATAGTCGCGCAGGCCGAGGCGAGCGATGAGGCGCTTGCTTGGCACCATGCGATAATCGCGCATGTGTCGCGCTTCATAGTGATCGCTCGGCGGCTGGTAGCGCACACCGGCATCGGCGAGCTGGCCCTTGAAATAGAGGTTGGCCATTTTGGGATGGAGGCCCGCCGGGCAGGAAAAGAGCTCGCAGAGGTTGCACTGGCAGCAGAGCTGGGTGTAGGCCTGTCCGCTGATGTCGCCGAAGTTGTAGTTCATGGCGCGCATGGTCTTGTGGGGCTCCATGTGATGGCCCAAGAGATAGCGCGGACAGAGATCGGTGCACATGCGGCACTGCTCGCAGGTGGCGCGGTTGACCCGCTTCGCCTGATCCATGGTGGTGGATTTTTGACGGATCAGGGCATGGTCCTTGGCGAGAATGACAAAGCCCTTGTTTTTCTTGGTGACGTATCCCGACAAGTCGCTCATCACCGGGCCCATCATCGGGCCGCCGTCGATGACGGCGTAATTTGCGAAATCCTCGATGCCCGAGAGACGCAGCACGTCGATGATGGGCGTGCCCACCGGCACCTTGACGGTGAGGCGGCGGGGAATGTCGCCGGCGAGGGTGATGAATTTTTCGGTGACGGGCTGGCCCTGGGCGGCACGATAAATATTTAGCGCCGTTTCCGAATTGACGACGACACAGCCGACGTGAATCGGAATTCCCGCCTCGGGCACGACGCGGCCGGTGAGCTCGTAGACGAGCACCTGCTCATCGCCTGCGGGATAGACGTCGGGCAGCTCGCCGACGCGCACATAGTCGCCGACGCCGAGGGCGCAGGTGCGCTCCTTGAGGCGCGCGATGACGGCGGCGTGCTTTTTCTTGATGCCGATGATGGCTTCCCGCGCGCCGGTGGCGCGGCCTGCCATGGCAAAGCCCTGGATGATGTCATCGGCATAGACATCCATGAGCTGTTGGTCGACGCGCAGAAGTGGCTCGCACTCGGCGCCGTTCATGAGAATATAGTCTGCCTGGGCGGAGAGCTTGGCGTGGGTCGGAAAGCCCGCCCCACCGGCGCCAATGACCCCGCTGGCCTTGATTTGCTCTATGAGATTCATGCTTACACCCCTTTTATTCCAAGCTGCAATCCTCGTCAATGATGCCGACCACCACCGCGTCTACAGGAATGTCGTCGCTTCCAAGCATGCGTCTGGCAGACGAGCCGGTGGTGATGATGACGCGGTCGCCAATCCCGGCGCTGATAATGTCAACGACGATGATGCGCTTGCCGCTGTCGGTGCCGCCGCCAATGATTTCCGCCTGCATGAGCTTGTAACCATTGAGGGATTCGGCCTTGCGTGTGGACCAAATATGGCCCACGAGTTTTGCGGTGATCATTTGCCCGCGCCTCCTATCTGTGAACGAATTTGTGCGATGGCGTCCTCAACCGACGAGGTGTCGCCAAAGATGGCCAGGAGGATCATATTCTGCGGGCAGCTGCCGCGAATGTCCTCGACGGTGACGCCGACGGCCTTTTCGGCAATGTCGGCAGCCACGACCATGTCGATGAGCTTGCCCTGGACAAGCCCCACGGCATCCATGCACGCCGGGCGCTCAGCGCTGGCTGAGCCCTTGCGGCGCATGAGAATGTCGATGGTGCCCTCAGATGGCGATTTGATAATGCGAATATCCATGGCTCACTCCTCTGCCGCTGCTGGCTCGCAGCTGAGGGCAATGCCCAGCGGCGTCACAAACATTGGGTTGGCAGGCTTGTGGGTCGGAATGCCGGTGCGTTTTTCGATGACGTCCTCGATGCCTGTGAAGCAGCAGGTGCCACCGACGAGGGCAATGGCGTCGACAGGATGATCGGCGACGTGGCGGCTGATGATCGAGGCGACCTTGTCGATGACCGGCTGGACGACGCCCATGAGCTCACGGTGGTGGGCAGCGTCGCGCTTGTATTTTTCCGCCTCGGCAAAATCCTTGCCGTAGGCACCGGCGATGACCAGCGAAAAATGGGTGCCGCCGGTGGCTTCGTCAGCAATATAGGTGACCTGGCCGTCCTTGAATATCGAGATGCCCGTCGTGCCGCCGCCAATGTCGACGACGGCGCCGTTGTCAATCCCGAGCACGCGGTTAGCGGCGGTGGATTCATCGAGCAGGCCCGTGCATTCAAAGCCTGCGCCCTGGATGACGTTCTTCACGGCGCCGCCATCGAGGACGTCGGTCCCCGGCGGGATGGCACCGGCGGCGTTGACGAGGGTGACGCCGAGCTTGGCTTCGATCTCTTCCTTGAGTTCGCGGACGATTTGCACGGCGCCGATGTAATCGACGACCATGCCGTCGCGGACCACGTCGGCATAGCGGAAGGCGCCGGCGACGGGGCGCTTGTCGGCATCGAGGACGGCGATGACCACGCAGGCAGTGCCGAGGTCGACGCCCACATAATAGGCAGGCGTTGGCTCGGTGATTGGTTTTTCGATGGCCTTTTCAAAATCTGCCACCATCTGGTCGCAGTAGGCAAAGCTTAGTGCTGTGTTGGACATGATTCCCCTCCCGATGCGTGACAAAGAAGCTGTGAGAGACGTGCGGCGATTTGCCCGAGCTTGTCAGCCAAGAGCGCCCGCTGGCCCTCGGCCAAGCCGTGATCCTCTGCCGCCAGAAGCGCGACGCGATTGCGCAGCTGCGCGAGTGTTAAAAGCGTGCGGCCGTTGTCCAGCGCCAGCCAACCGGCAGAAACGTCGATGCAATCGCCTGTGGCCGCGCCCTCGGCGCACGGCTGGATGCAGAGATCGGCAAGGGCGCAGGTGCCATCGAGCGCCAGCGGCAAGAGGGCGAGCTGGCGACTGAGATCGGTGAGGGCGTTTGCCAGCGCTGCATCGGTGGCGAGCAGCGACTCGGCAGCGAGCAAACACTCGAGCCGCAAGCCCTCGAGGCGCAGCGCCAGGAGCGCCGGCGTCTTGGCGGTGGCGCGCGCCTTTGGCCGCGCATCAGCGGCATACATATCGACACCGCGGTCAATGAGAAATTGCCGCGCCCCGGGCGTCAGGCGCTCACCGGGCTTGAGCTGATAACATTCGAGGGGCGCTTGCTTAAACAGCGTCCGCAAATCGTCTTCGGTGATGAATTTCATGGCTGCGCCCCTCCTTTCTTGAGTGTGTTGAGATGCTGGGTGAGAGCGTCTACGCCCTCGCCGGTGGCAGTGCTGATGGCAAAATACGGCGGTGCCACGCCGATGCGTTCAAGCTGGCGCTGGCTTTCTGCGATGCCGTCGGGCGCACAATCCGTGCGCGTGATGACGCCGACGACGGGCACGCGGAAGGTCGCGGCAAAGCCCGGCGAATAGGCGTCGGCGCTGCCATCTGCCGCAACGAGCACAAGGATGCACCAGGCGTCCTGGCTCAGGGCGATGAGGCAGCGGTACATCCAGGTGTTTTCGAGATAGGCGCTGGCGGCTTCCAGCGTCTCGCGACCATAGATGGTGTCCTGGGCGCGACGGCGCGGCGCGTCCTCTCCGTTGAGAAGATTGGCCAGCGCCGTCTTGCCGCTTGCGCGCGGGCCGATGAGCATGATCCGTTTGCGCTTCATGTCTTTGTGATGCCCACAGTGTCAAAGCCCAGGAGATTGCGCAGCGTCTCAATGACCGCCGCCAGCGCCGTTTCCACGCTTTGGACGTCGCCGGAAATGATCACCGAGCCGGTGAAGCGGTCGAGAAAGCCGATTTCCACGTCGGCGGTTTTCGTCGCCACGTCGGCGGCGATGATCGCCGTCTCGCAGGGCGTGAGGGTGAGAATACCCAACGCCCCGGCCTCGTCAATGCCCAGCCGCTCGTAAATATCGGGCATGGGGCTGGCGATGACGTGGGCGATGGTGACCTGCTTGCCGGGCACCGATTCTTGGATGATGCGACTCGTCGCTTTGTCGTGCATGGTCGTCCCTCCTTAGTGGCGGATCACCGACACTGGGCAATCGCTGTGCTTGATCCAGCCCTCGATGCGGTCGAGGTCCTCATCTGAGAGGCTCGGGTCGCCGTCGATGGCGTAGGTTTTGCCGAGCTGGATGTATTTGTTGACGCCAAGCTTGTGATAGGGCAGAAGATCGATGCCCTTGAAATTTTTCTGGTCCTTGTAGGGGGCGAGAAAATTCACGACGGCGTCGATTTCTGCCTGGCTGTCGTTGATGCCCTTGAGCAGAGGCATGCGCACCTTGACATTGTAGCGCCGCTGGAGCAGCGCCTCGAGATTTTCGAGGATGGTCTCGTTGCGCACGCCCGTCAGCTGGGCGTGGCGCTCGGGGTCCATGTGCTTGATGTCGTAGAGAAAGAGATCGACGAACTCGGCGATTTTGAGGAGCGTCTCAAGCTTGGCGTAGCCGCAGGTTTCGATGGCCGTGTTGATCCCCGCCTGCTTGCAGGCCGAGAGCAGATGCAGCGCCGCCTCGGGCTGGGCTGTGACCTCGCCGCCGCTGAGGGTGACGCCGCCGCCAGACTGCTCGTAGAAGAAGCGGTCCTCCTCGATGTAGTCGAGGAGCTCGGCCAGCGAGACCTCCTCACCGGCAATCTTTAGCGCATCCTGCATACACGCCGCCACACAGGCGCCGCAGCCAATGCAATCGACGCTGCGATTGATGAGGTGCTCGCCGCTGGCGCTGATGCTGTGGATGTGCTGGGGGCAGACGGGCACGCAGGCGCCGCAGCTCACGCACATGGTCGGCTTGAGCATGATTTGATACTGCCGCTCGAGGCCTTCGGGATTGGCGCACCACTGACAGCGCAGCGGGCAGCCCTTGAAGAAAATCAGCGAGCGCACGCCGGGGCCGTCGTAGAGATTGTATTTTTGCTTGTTAAAAATGAAGGCCTTGCGGCTGATGGTCTGCATGGTGCACCTCCTTTCGTTGTGGGCGGGTGATTAGAATTTTGAAAGCACGGTACGGCTGATGATTTCGTCCTGGACGTCCTTGCACAGCTCGGTGAAGAAGGCGCTGTAGCCTGCGACGCGGACAACCAAATCCTTGTAGAGCTCCGGATGCTTCTGGGCGTCGAGGAGGGTCTTGTTGTCCATGTAGTTGAACTGCATTTCCCCGTTGCCGAGCATGCAGGCAGTGCGCAAGAGGGTGATGATGCCGTTTTCCCCTTCCGGCGTGTCGAGAAGCCCTGCCATAAGCTTGAAGTTGTGGACCATGCCGATGTTCATATTATCGTTGGAAAGCTTGGAAATCGATTTGATGATGGCGGTTGGGCCCTTGAAATCGGCGCCCTGGGTTGGGCTGATGCCGTCAGACAGCGGCGTCCAAGCGGCGCGGCCGCCAGCCGATGCGCCAGTCATCTGGCCGAATGGCGTGTTGTTGGAAATAGACAGGGTGCCGTGGCTGAGAATCGAGTACAGGGTCTTGTATTTTCTGTGCTCGCGCTCGGTGAAGTTGATGAGCTCAGCGGCAATGAGATCGGCGTAATCGTCGTCGTTGCCAAATTTTGGCGCTGCCAGACAGTCGGCCTTGATCTGCTCGTAGCCGACGAAGTCTGCCTTGAGGGCCTCGTTGAGCTGGCGCAGGGTGTATTTTTTGTCATCAAAGACGAGCTTACGAATGGCAGCCATGGCGTCGGCGTAGGTCGCCAAGCCGGACCAGACGACGCCAGGGCCGAAGTTGTACATGGCACCGCCCGAGGAAACGTCGCGGCCATTTTCCATGCAGCCTTCGTACATGATGCTCATCAGCGGCTTTGGCGCGAGCTCGCGGTGCACGCGCTGGGAGATGACGGTGGCAACGGCGGTCCACTTGGTGATGTATTTGATCTGCTCCTTGACGGCAGCGTCAAATTCTTCGAAGGTCTTGTACTGGTCGATGTCGCCGAGGTCTGGCGTCACCTGCTTACCGTACCACAGGGGCACGCCGTTGTTGAGGACGAGCTCGATGCAGATTGGCCACTGGGTGTAGGACGTCGACGTCCACTGATAGAGACGGCCGGATTTTTGCGGCTCGACGCAGCCCATGAGGCAGTAATCGCGCGCATCCTCGATGGAGACGCCCTTGGCGAGCATCATCTTGATGTGGGTGTCGTCAAAGTGGCAGGCTGGGAAACCCATCCCCGAGCGCACAACGTCGACGATTTTCTTCATATATTTCTGTGGCGATTTCTGGTGAATGCGGCAAGCCAGGGATGGCTGATAAATTTTCACGTGGCGCACAGCATCCATGAGCAGATAGGTCAGCGCGTTGGTGGCGTCGCGGCCATCGCGGGTGATGCCGCCGACGCACATGTTGACGAACGGCTGGTAACCGGCAAAGAATTTGGAGCCGCCTTCGCTGGTGATCCACATCATCTCAGACATTTTGATGAGCATGCAGCCTGCAAGCTCAAAGGCCTGGAAGTTGTCGATGACGCCGTTGTCGAGGTCGTGCTTGTAGAATGGGTACATGTACTGGTCGACGCGGCCGATGGACATGCCCGTCTGGTTTTCTTCGACCGGCAACAGGGATTCGATGGTCCACACCGCCTGGATGGCTTCCCAGAAGGATTCCGGCTTGTGGGCTGGCACGCGGGCGTTGATGCGGGAGATTTCGAGGAGCTCCTGCTTGCGCTTTGGATCTGTTTCCTTGGCGGCGAGCTCAGCGGCGTAATCGCTCATGCGCTTGGCGTAAATCATGACGCCTTCGGTGGTGTCGATGACGGATTTGTAGAAATAGATTTTTTCGAGATCGTCGGGATTGTCGTAGCTGAGCTCGGCCAGATGGTCGCGGGCTTCCTGCTGAATGTCGAGCATGCCCTTTTTCATGAGGATGACGTCGTAGCCAGGGTTGGAGTCACCGCCGCCATTGAGGGCGTGGTAGGAGCAGTCGGAGACCATCGATTCACCGGAGAGCGCCCAAACGCCTGCCTCGCGGTACTGGCTTTCGCAGTATTCGTCGACAGACTTGCCTTCCCAGAATGGGAAGAGCTCTTCGCGCATGATGCGCTTGTCCTCGTCGGAAATGTAGAATGGGTCCTGGGGACGCTCGCCGATGGTGTCGATTTCATCGACCATCCAGCGCCAGGCGATGTCCGGCGCAAACGCCCCGGCGCGTGGTGCGCCTGTTGGGTTGCCGACAATGAGCTCATTGTCCTGGATGACCAGTGGCGCCGTTTCGCAGCAATATTTGAAGCACTTGGCGCGCAGCTCGACCTTTGGCAGGCCGGGATTTTCCTTGGTGATTTTGGTGACGGCGCGGGCGCGATGGGTGGTCACGCTTGGCACCTGTTTGAGGAAGTTTTCCTTGAGCTTGACGAGACGTTCCGTTGGGCCGAGCGGCACGCCGTCCTCGTCGACCTCGGTGGTGGCGTCGGCAATGGAGGAATAGTAGCTGTATTTTTCGCCGTCGGCCGCTGGCCGGCTCTGGCTTGGTGCCTGAGGTGCAGCGGCTGTGTTTGGCACGGCAGCAATGTCGTCAGAAACGGCGGCAAACATGGCCATCAGCTTCTGGCGTTCGTCGTCAGACATGTTCTTGGTTGCTTCTGCAATCTTATTGGAGAATTCGCGAATATCCACGATGGTACCTCTCTTTCTTTACTCACTTTTATGGACATCGGCCAAGGCCTGTTCTAATAAATATCGTAATTGAGTGATGCGCTCGTCGGCGGCATCAAACCTCTTTGTCTCGCTGCGGGCCGGGGTGCCGAGGCCGAGATCTGCGACATCGCGCGCGCCTCTGGCCACCTTGCGCACATAGATGAGGTGCAGGGGCGAGACGTTGTCGGCGGTGATGCCGCGGCCGACGGTGCCGCTTCCCAGCGTCATCGCCGGGAAGAGATGGGTCGTCATGCCCATGCTGCCGTAGACGGCTGGCGTGTTGACGAGGACGCGGGCGACAGGTTTTTTCAGCGCAAATTGCTCGATGACCGCCTGATCCTGGGAATGGATGACCAGCGTATGGCCGCGGCGCTCGGTGAGCAAGAGCTCGATGCACTTGGCGCAGGCGTTCATCCAGTCGTCCTCGACGTAGTAGCTGAGAACGGGGCAAAGCTTGCCCTTGGAATAGGGGTTGTTGAGGGAGACG
>JAUNGU010000094.1 GCA_030524315.1 Peptococcaceae bacterium | reverse complement strand
GGATCCACGCTCGCTGCCTTAAAGGAGACGGCGACGTCTACCTTCGATGCAGGCATTGTGAAGGAATAAGTACCGTCGCTGTTGGCAGCAATCTTGACAGCCTTGCCCTTGTGATCGGTGACTTTGACAACGTCGATTTCATAGCCAGCGTCCGCCTTGGCGGTGATGGTGACAGTCTTGCCACGCACGGCCTTCGTTGGGTTGACGGCGACAGTGCCGTGGTCGGCATCAGCGACGCTGATAGCGTAGGAGGCTGGGCCGGTGGATGGTGCGGCTTCAATGGTCAAGGTACCAGGAACGTATTCAAAGTCGTAGTTCGTCGCTTCGCCACCAACTGGGGTCAGCTCGTAGCTACCGACGGCCGTTTTGTCCGTGCTTACCATTGGAGCCTTGTAGCCTGCTGCATTTTCTGCGGTCTCGCCATTTACAAAGCCTGCCACGTCAACGGTCAGCGCTGGCGTTTCGCCCACGCGAATGGTTTCACCCTTGTAGGTGGCAGTCAACGTCGCCTTTTTCACTGTCAAAGAAACATCAATCCAATGTGTTGCACCGTCTCCGGTGTAGACATAAACAGTGCCGGTGTAGGTGCCTGCATTGAGACCATCCGCTGCTGTGATGGTGACATCCATGCCATCGTGACTGACTTCAAATGCTTTCGAGCTGCTTTTTACGTCAGTAATACTGGCATCATTGGCAGTGCTGTTGACAGTCACTTTTTGACTAACAGCATCGTCGCCATAAGTCATTGCCAGAGAAACATTTTTGCCGGCAGATTCACTGCTCTCTGTCCACTTGGCATAGTAGGTCTGGCCCGCTTCCGCGACATTGTCTGTCACTTCCTGTGTCAGACCTTGATCAGAATACCAGCCGTCAAAAACGTATCCGTCTCTGATTGGTGTAGCCAGTTTGCCAGCCTCGAATTCTGTTCCCTCTACAAAGGTGCCGCCATCGGTGATGGCAAGAGCGGTTTTATCGGGATCGTATCTTCGATTCCATTGGTTATTCAACTCTGCACTTAGGAGCGTATAAATTGCTGTGTTGGGAGCATATAGGACACTGTTTTCCGCCATGCCATCAAACGCAAGATGTCCAACAGTTGTGATTGTGGTCGGGAGCGCAACGCTGGTCAGGGCACTACAATTCTGAAAAGCAAAGATCCCAATTGTAGTCAGCCCCTCCGGCAGGTTGATTGTTTTCAGTGCCGAACATTCAAAGAAAGCTTGAGTGCCTATTGTTTCAATCGTCGAGGGCAGTTCGACTGACGTAATCTTGGAAGAGTTTCGGACAACCCTTGTGCCAATTTGTGCTGTTCCTTCCTCAAACACTACTGTATCGAAAGTGTTGTACCCTAAACCGGTATCCGCAATCTCCAGCTCTTTAGGAATAAACAGCGCCCCTGTATTACCAGAGCAAATCTTGCTCATAGCAGCTTCGCCAATATAACGTAAGCCACTTCCCAGATTCCATGTGCCATTTTCAAACGAGCCAGCTGCAAAAGCCCAATTTCCAATATGCTCTATTGAATCAGGAATAACCAGGTTCCCCGTGAATTTTCGATTTTTAAATCCATTATTATCTATGTATTTAACCGAGTTCCCAAGAATCAATGCGCCACAGTCAGTCATATTGTCTAATCCGAAGGCATTGTTGTCGATCAAAACAACAGAATCGGGAATCACCAAATCGCCTGTAAACGCGGTCAAGCTGGAACAAGCCCCGTTTTCCAATACCAGAACGCCATCCGGAATGGTCAACGCTGTTAAGCCTGTTGCCTCTATTCCACCGCCTCGAGTGGAAGCGTCATAGGAGTTGATGACCTGTGCGGTTGTCGGCATGAGAAGTGTTTGTAAGGAGGTAAAACCGGAAAGCCCGCCAAACTCCTCATATTCGATGTCTTCAAGTCCGCTTTTGATCAAAGTTTTCTCATCAAGATGCTTAGTGCTGCACCTGCATTCGGATTCGTCCAGATAGGTTAGAGAAGTAAACTTCTCCTTAATATACATATTATCTTCAGGAGATAGATAAGCATCTCCCTCCGTAGTAACTTTTAACGCGGTGATGGAGGGCAAGTTGGAGATACTCGCACGAGTGATTGCTGCAGCAAGAGCGGTAGAACCACTGGTTGCACTCTCCATATCCGCTTCGGTGATTGTAACCATTGTAATGTTCTCCGGCGCATCTTCCGGCAGATCCGCCGCCAGCGTCGCCACAGGGAACAGTCCCACGATCATGCTCACAGAAAGCAAGATTGCCAATAATCTTTTTTTCATGGTTTCTTTTCCTTTCTCTCTTTATTTTCTTCCGGGAGATCTCCTCCCTGGCGCAAGCTTTGCGCCTGATTGAAATACATTAGATTACTCTTTTGGTCGGTGATGTGATGCTGGATTTTTGCAGCTGCTCGCCTGCACGACCGGTTGCATTTTTGGCGTTCACCTCCTGTTGTCGAATTCAACATTTTGTCTACAGGTCTTTGCCGGTGTGCTCGTTGTTCTAGGGAGCGGTTATTATTTTTTCTGCACGGGCTGTCGGCTGTCCTGAAAAATGGGCGCAAAAATGTAGACCGCAAAAATATTTTTTTCGCGGCCTGGTTTGTCATACCCAAAAATGGTCAATATCTTGCATTTTTGATATGGTCATGGTATTATTTGCATAGATTATATGGCTGGTGGTGTGTTTTCGCTGCTGTATATGTATGCGAAATGTTGATTTTGTCGCATTTTTTATGTGACCAATCCTAATCGTTCCAGATCTCTGGCGTGCTCCTGTCCGCTGGTGATGAGGTAGATGCGAGTGGTTTCTATGGACGAATGTCCGAGTACGTCTGCCAGTCGTGCGATGTTGTTGCTGGCTTTGTAGTATGTGACTGCGAATAGGTGGCGTAGGTTAT
This sequence comes from Peptococcaceae bacterium, assembly GCA_030524315.1. GTDB lineage: Bacteria > Bacillota > Peptococcia > Peptococcales > Peptococcaceae > UMGS1590. Next base: position 4,308 of record JAUNGU010000094.1, on the reverse strand, counting down.
GGGGAAAGACTTTTTTTGGCTCGACGCCTGCGTGTTTGCAGAGACGTTTGAGTTCTGCCCATATTTGTCTGCGTGATAGGCTTTTGCCGCTTCTTGTGAGAAAGATTTCTCCGGAGGCGGTTTTTTGTTTTTTGGCGTATTGTAGGAGTTTGCGACGGAGCTTCGCGGGAATGAGGATGGTGCGGATTTTGCCCTTGAGGGCGATGTCTGCTCGTCCGTCCCTCGCTGCTTCGACAGTGATGTAGCGCAGCTCGCTGACGCGGATGCCGGTGGCGGCGATGGTTTCGATGACGAGCGCCAATCGCCGCTGGCCGCGTGCGCAGGCGGTGCCGACGAGGCGCTCGTAGTCGGCGCGGGTGAGCTCGCGGGTCGTGTCGCGAAAGAGGCGGCGCTGGATGCGCAGGTATTTGACGCGATAGTCGCCCCAGCCTGCGAAGGCAAAGAAGCTATGGACGCTGGCGAGCATGGCGTTGACGGTGGTTGGCGCATAGCCTGCCTCCTGCAGGCTGGATTTCCAGGCGCTGACGCGTTCTTTGTTGACGGTTCTCCCTGCGAGCCAGCGGACGAAGGCGCGCAGGTCGCGGCCGTATTTGTCGATGGTACCGGGGCTGCGCTCCTCCTCTTGGAGATGGCTGCGGAAGGCGGCGAGATCTGCTGGGGTCAAGTAGTGATTCATGATGTGGGTCTCCTCTCCTGTTACAAAATGCTTGCTTCTATTGTACCCTGTACACGACGATATCCCTGTGCCTTGTGGCGCCCACAGGCAAAAAAGAGCGCTCGCATCTTTTTCGAGATGCGAGCGCTCTTATTTTTGCTCTATCAGTCTCAGCCTTCCTGCTGGCGGCTGATTTTTTTGTTCTTGTTGTATTTTGCGCGGTCGTCGGCCTTGAGGAAGCGCTTGCGCAGGCGCAGATTTTCTGGCGTGACCTCCAGATACTCGTCGTCGTTCAAGAAGGCGATGCACTGCTCCATCGACAGGTCGCGGGCGCCCTTGAGCTGGATGGCGTCGTCCTTGCCGGCCGAGCGGGTATTGGTAAGCTTTTTGCCCTTGCAGACGTTGACGGCAATGTCCTGATCGCGGTTGGATTCGCCGATGATCATGCCTTCGTAGACGTCGACACCGGCACCGATAAAGAGGGTGCCGCGCTCTTCAGCGCTGGAGAGGCCGTAGGCGGTTGAGACCCCTGTTTCAAAGACGATCAGCGCGCCGCTGCGACGGCCTTCGATGTAGCCGCTGTATGGGCGATAATCCTCAAAGGTGGCGTTCATAATGCCGTAGCCGTGGGTGTCGGTGAGGAACTGGGTGCGGAAACCGACGAGCCCGCGGGATGGAATGATGTATTCCAAGCGCACCTGGCCGTTGCGGTTTTGCATGTTGCGCATTTCGCCCTTGCGCGCGCTCATTTTTTCCATGACGGCGCCCATGTATTCCTCCGGCACGTCGAGGGTGACGTATTCGTATGGCTCCATCTTGACGCCGTCTTCCTCGTGGATGATGACCTGCGGCATGGAGACCTGGAATTCGAGGCCTTCGCGGCGCATTTTTTCGATGAGAATCGATAGATGCAGCTCACCGCGGCCAGCGACGCGGAACATATCGGCGCTGTCGGTTTCATAGACGTGCAGGGCGATGTCGCTTTCGGCTTCCTTTTGCAGGCGCGCCCAGAGCTTGCGGCTGGTAATTGGCTCCCCTTCCTTGCCCGCAAATGGCGAGTTGTTGATGAGGAACATCATTTCCAGGGTTGGCTCCTCGATCGAGATGAACGGCATCGGATCGAGCTGATTTTGCGCGCAGATGGTTTCGCCGACGTTGATTTCGCCGAGACCGGAGATGGCAACGATTTCGCCGACGCCTGCCTCGTCAATGTCCACATGCTTGAGCCCCTTGAAGCCAAAGAGCTTGGTCACGCGCACATTGCGCACCTTGCCCTCGCGGTTCATGATCGAGACCATGTCGTTGGTGTGGATGGTGCCGCGGTTGATGGTGGAAATGGCGATTTTGCCGACAAAGTCGTTGTAGTCCATGAGGGTGATTTGCGCCTGCAGCGGGCCATCGATATTGCCCTTTGGCGCTGGAATGTATTCGATGATCGCATCGAGGAGCGGCTTGAGATTGTCGCCGAGATCATCGGGATCGTCGCTGGCAACGCCCTTGACGCCGCTGGCGTAGAACACTGGAAAATCGAGCTGATCCTCGCTGGCGTCCAAATCGATGAAAAGGTCGATGACCTCATCAACGACTTCCTGGGGACGCACGAAGGGCTTGTCCATTTTGTTGATAACAACGATTGGCGTCAAGTGGGCAGCCAGCGCTTTTTTGAGCACGAAGCGCGTCTGTGGCATGCAGCCCTCGTAGGCATCGACAACGAGGAGCACCCCGTCGACCATCTTCATGATGCGCTCGACCTCGCCGCCAAAATCGGCGTGGCCCGGCGTGTCGACAATGTTGATGCGATCGCCACCGTAATCGATGGAGGTGTTCTTGGCGAGAATGGTGATGCCCTTTTCTCGCTCGAGATCGTTGGAGTCCATCACACGCTCGGCAACCTGCTCATTGGCGCGGAAGGAGCCGCTCTGCTTGAGCATCTGGTCAACGAGGGTGGTTTTGCCATGGTCGACGTGGGCGATAATGGCGATATTGCGAATATTGTTTTGGTCTAACATCATATCCTCCTAAAAAGTTGAACATTGAAATTATACCCATAAAACAAGAGAACCGGCCAAGACATCCTTGACCGGTCACTCGTTGATATTAGTTTTCAGCTGCGACGTTGGCTTCCTTTTGTTCGCCGACTTTACGACCATCATAGTAACCGCAAGAAGGGCACACATGGTGTGGAAGCTTTGGTTCGTGGCAGTTAGGGCAGGTCATAGACTGTACAGAGTCAAGCTTAGACCATGCGCTACGCTTTCTGTGAGTTCTAGAATTGCCTCTTTTGCTTTTTTGTAATCCCATCTATTACACCTCCCTATTCCTTATCATCCTTTAGCTGAGCCAAAATTGCCCAACGCGGGTCTGTTTCTGTATGATTACAATCACAAGGACCGTTGTTAAGGTTTGCGCCACAATGCGGGCAAAGGCCCTTGCAATCCTCTCGGCATAAATGCTGAGGTGGCAACTGGTTAATTATAGCATCTAGCACCAAATAGTTCAAGTCCAAATGCACATCATCGTAAATCCACGAGGAATTTTCGAGCTCCTCCTGATCGGCACCATGCGCGGCAAGCACCGCCACATCGTGACTGCTGATCAAGGTTTCTTCCAGCGGAAAATCCAGCGTGTAGGACACCGGCGCCAGGCAACGGTCACAAGCTGTGTCAATCACCGCCTGCACACGGCCATTCAGCGCGACCTTGCGGTCCTCGCCGACGAGATCCGCTTCTAATTTTACGGGCCCTCTGAGGGTCAAGCCTTCCTCCAGACCATCGATGCGATCGCTTTGGAGCGACACATGCTCACGTCTGCCGGGATTTTGACGCAACGAGGACAAATCGACAAATAATGCCATCTTGATCTCCTTGTGCATGTAGATTCTAACCTAGTTAATTATAAGCGTCTACCTATTTATTGTCAAGCGTCGCCAGCGGAGGATTGGCGGTAATTGCAAAATAATCGGCGAAAAATTTCTGCGCGCCGAAAATTTTTCGCCAAACGCCAGCGGGCAAAAAAATAACCACCGCCCGCAGGCGATGGCTAGAAAATTACTGGCGCAAATGTTGTCTAAAGAAAGCGATTTGGAAGGGCACAGAAATCACAAAGGTCAAAAAATCTGCCAATGGCTGCGCCGCCTCCACACCGTGCACGCCGAGAATCGGCGGCAAAATGAGCACCACAGGAATCAGGAAGAAGCCGTTGCGACAGCACGCCAAGAGCGTCGCGTGGAGCTTGAAGCCCAGGCATTGGTAGAGCTGGTTGACAAAGGTAGAGTACGCCATCAGCGGCATCACGATGCAGGCGTAGAGGAGCGCGTATTTGCCGATGCCGATGACCTCGGGGTCGTCTCGGAACCAGGCCATGACCATCTCACTGTTGAATCCGATGAAAATCGCCGCGACGACGCAGATCACCGTGCCCACCTGGGTCGAGAAAATGAAGGCCTCGCGCGTGCGGCCCTTGTCACCGGCACCGAAGTTAAAGCCCGCCACCGGCTGGAAGCCCTGACCCACGCCGATGATGATGTTACGCACAAAGAGATAGATTTTGTTGGCAATCGTCACCGCTGCCACGGCGGCGTCGCCATAGGACGAAGCGCAGATATTGAGCACCGCCGAGCCCACACTCGCCATCCCCTGGCGACACATCGTCGG
>JAUNGU010000093.1 GCA_030524315.1 Peptococcaceae bacterium | reverse complement strand
GAGGCGACGGCGTTCAGCGACCCCGAGAATGAATATCTGATTCAGAAGGCCTTTGAAAAGCTCATGCAGGGCAAAACGGTGCTCATCATTGCCCATCGCCTCTCGACGATTCGTGGCGCCGACAAGATTCTCGTCATGGAAAAGGGCCGCCTTGTCGAGGAAGGCCAGCACGAGGCCCTCGTCGCCGCTGGCGGACGCTACGCCCGGATGTGGCAGCATTATACAGAAGCGACCAGCTGGAAAATCAGCGGAAAGGCGGTGTGACCATGCGCCATTTACAAGAAGCCCTCTTTTTGTCAGACAAGGGCTACGCCGATCTCAAAAAAGCGATCCTCGCCTGCACCTTGACGAATCTGGCAATGCTCCTGCCCTTTTGCGTGACGGTGATGCTCTTTGCAGAAATTCTCTCGCCCATTGCGGGAGGCAGCGATATTCAGTGGAACCATATTTGGATGCTCTGGGGCGCGGGGCTGGTCTCGGCGACGCTCGTCTTTTTCGCGGCGAAAAACGATTACCGCAAAACCTACATCGCCTCCTACAAGGAATCGAACACGACGCGTCTGCGCATTGCCGAGCATCTGCGCAAGCTGCCGATGAGCTTTTTCAACACCAAGGATCTCTCGGCGTTGACCACCAACATGATGGCCGATTGCAGCAGCATGGAGTCGCTGCTCTCGAGCACCATCCCGCCGCTCATCGCCAACGGCATCACCGTGACACTGACCTGTATCCTGCTCGCCTTTTTCGACTGGCGGCTGGCGCTGTGCGTTTTTGTGACGGTGCCACTGGCCTTTCTCATCATCTGGCTCAGCCGCAAGCGTCAAAAGAAATTGTTCGAAACCCAGGTCGACGCCAAGCTCGCTGCTGCCGACCAGGTGCAGGAATATTTGGAAGGGATGAAAATCATCAAATCCTGCGGCCTCGCAGGCGCCCGTTTCTCAGCGCTGAATGAGGCGCTGCTGGCGATGAAGCGCATCGCCGTCAAGGTCGAGATGGCCGTCGGCGTCTTTATGTCAAGTGCCAGCATGGTTTTGCAGGCGGGCATCGGCTTGACGATTTTTGTCGGTGCCTGGCTCCTGACGCGCGGACAAATCGCGCTCTTGCCGCTCCTCATGTTTCTGCTCATGGTGACGCGCATCTATGGGCCGATTCTCGCGATCCTCGCCAATCTCTCGGCCCTCTTGAATCTGAACGTGGTTACTAGCCGCCTGCGCACTCTGCTCACGACGCCTGTGATGGCGGGCGACGGGCAGGCGCTGGCAAGCTGTGACATTGTGATGGATCACGTGACCTTTGCCTACAATCAGGAAGCGGTCATCAAGGATTTTTCCTGCACGATTCCCGAGGGCAGCGTCACCGCCCTCGTCGGTCCGTCTGGCTCGGGCAAAAGCACCATCAGCAAACTCATCGCCCGCTTCTGGGATGTGCAGCAGGGACAAATCACCGTGGGCGGTCGGGACATCAAGACCATGGCGCCGGAAAGTCTCATGAGATACATGTCCTTCGTTTTTCAGGATGTGACCCTCTTTAATGACACGGTCATGAATAACATTCGCATCGGCAATCCCGCCGCCACCGACGCCCAGGTCATGGCAGCGGCCAAGGCGGCCTACTGCGATGAATTTGTGCAGCAGCTGCCAGAGGGCTACGAGACCATCCTCGGCGAAAACGGCAGCACCCTCTCCGGCGGCGAGCGTCAGCGGCTCTCCATCGCCCGGGCGCTGTTGAAAAATGCGCCGATCATTCTCCTTGACGAGGCGACAGCGTCGCTGGACCCGGAAAACGAAGTCCTCGTGCAGAAGGCCATCGCCACCCTCGTGGCCGGAAAAACCGTCATCATCATCGCCCATCGACTGCGCACCGTCGCCAGTGCCGATCAGATCCTCGTCCTCGATGATGGTAAGCTCGTCGAGCAAGGCACCCACGACGATCTCATGGCAGCGAACGGGCTCTACCACAAGCTCTACCAAATCCAGCAAGAAAGCCTCGGCTGGGCTGTGTAAAAAATTAGGTCCATCACGATATTCGCTTGGAAAGAAAAAATACGGACAAGCCTCATACTGATCCTATCCAGCAATCAGTAGTAGCGAGGTCTTGTCCGTTTTTAGTTTGGCTGTAAAATTCATTGACTATCAGACAAAGGTAGTATAGGAATCACAGCATGAGCCGACGCTTCATAAGGATAGAGGCTGAAAAAAATATGTATTTCTGCGAAATTGTTTGATATAATTAAAAATATCTAAATCATTTCATGCGGGGGAATTTTCGTGGCGACCATTCTTGTTTTAGAAGATGATAGAGCATTAAATCAGACAATCACTTACGCAATGGAAAAAGAAGGGTATCAAGTTTTTTCTGCATTTTCTTGTCAGCAAGCAGAAATGCTTGCCGAAAGCAATGCCTTTCATTTGGCGATACTTGATGTCAATTTACCAGATGGGGACGGATTTCAGTTTTGCAGGTGGCTAAAATCCAAAAAGCAAGTGCCTATCTTATTTTTGTCAGCCAGAGATTTAGAAGAGGACATTTTAAGTGGCTACGAGCTTGGCGCTGACGACTATGTGACAAAGCCCTTTTCGATGAAAATTTTGCAGAAAAAGGTGTCTGTCATCTTGTCCCGAAAGCCACACGGCGCGACTATTTATGACGACGGCTTTCTAAAGGTCGATTTTGAACGTGGCACCGTCCAGCAGGGTGCCAATGAATGTCTGCTCTCGCCCACAGAATATCGTATTTTGAAAAAGTTGATTGAGCATAAAGGGCAGCTTCTCACATACTCGGTGTTATTAGATGCGCTATGGGACGAGGGCGTACAAATGACAGACAAGCACACGCTTGCTGTGAATATCAACAGATTGCGCAAAAAAATCGAAACTGCGGAACACGCCTATATTTCAAATGTGTACGGAATGGGGTACATATGGAAGTAATGATCATGATCATATTTTTTGCGTCAGTGTGTATCGCTGGGTTTGCCCTTTGGAAATGCGCGTGTTTGAAGCACGACGTTTATGAATACACCGCGCAGCTGGATGCCGCTATCGACAGGATGCTGAAAAACGACGCCCTACAACCAATTCCCTATGAAAAAGATGATTTGTGGGGAAAAATCTTTGACAGATTGGTGCGTCTTTCCCAGCTCTACACCCACAAAAATTTAGAGCTCTCAGAGGAAAAGCATCGGCTCAAGGAATTGGTGTCGGATATTTCTCACCAGACGAAAACACCCATTGCAAATATAAAGCTCTATTTGGAAATGATGGAGGATGAAAGGGATGTTGACCGAAACCAGGACTATCTAAAAAAGATGAACGGTCAGGTCGATAAGCTGGATTTTCTTCTGCAAAGCATGGTAAAAATGTCGCGGCTAGAAACGGGCACCATCAGAATCCAAAAACAACACGTCCCACTTGCGGATACCCTCGCCATGGCGATTGGTCAGGTGGTCGCACAGGCAGATCAAAAAAACATTCAGATTCATGTGCAGTACGATGAACAATTACGGCTCAACCACGATAAAAAATGGACGGCAGAAGCCATTTTTAATATTTTAGACAACGCTGTCAAGTATACCAATGCTGGCGGAAATATCCATGTCGTTGTGTGCAGGCAAGAACTTTTTACGAAAATCAGCATTGCCGACACCGGAAAGGGCATTGCACCAGAGCGGCAAGCGACTATTTTTACACGCTTTTATCGGGAACCGGAGGTGCATGATGAAGAAGGCATCGGCATCGGCTTATATTTGGCCAGAGAAATCATCACGCTACAAAACGGCTATATCGAAGTCCAGTCACAGGTTGGACGAGGCAGCACTTTTATGATCTATCTTCCAAATCAAGGCTAGGAAAAATCACAGTGTTGTGATTTTTTCTTTTTGTGACTGGTTTGTGATTTTTGTACGCTATCCTATCATCATAAGGAGGTGTTCATGATGAAAAAGATGATTGTGCAAACACAGGCTTTGAAAAAATATTATCACACGGGGAATCAGACGGTAAAAGCATTGGATGGTGTGGATTTTGAGGTCGCTGAGCGGGAATTTGTTTCTATCATCGGTAAATCTGGCAGCGGCAAAAGCACGCTGCTGCACATGATTGGCGGTTTAGATACGCCTAGCAGCGGCACAGTTGTTGTGGATGGCGTCAATCTCGAAGCATTAAATTCGGAGCAGCTCGCCCTTTTCAGAAGAAGAAAGGTGGGCTTTGTGTTCCAGCAATACAATCTCATCCCAGACTTGAATGTGTATGATAATATCACCTTTCCGCTTGAATTGGATGGTGCGCCCATTGATAGGGATTTTATTCAGGAGCTGCTCGACACCTTACAGCTTTCGGACAAGCGAGACATGCTTCCGGCCATGCTCTCTGGCGGAGAGCAACAGCGCGTCGCCATTATTCGCGCCTTGGCCACAAAGCCTGCGATAATTCTTGCAGACGAGCCAACAGGCAACCTGGATGTGTCAACCAGTCATGATGTCATCGGATTGCTAAAAATATTAAGTAGGAAGTATCAGCAGACACTGATTGTCATCACCCATGATAGCGACATTGCGCAAATGGCCGATAGAATTGTGCAGATTGAGGATGGAAAAATATTGGCTAAGGGAAGTGATTGCCATGTTAGCGAATAATAATCAGGCGATCATCAACAAGCTTGCCAAAAACAGCGTCCGAACAAACAAAAAGCAATACGCCATTTTATTTGTCACCATCCTTCTCTCGGCATTGATGCTTTTCTGCGTGTTCACCATCGGCATGGCCTATCTGGATGCAAGCCGATTGCAGAATACGCGGTTAAATGGCGCTGAATATGATATTGCCACCATGAATGGCTTTACCTCAGAGCAGCTTCACACCTTGCAGCAAAACGATGCCGTACAAAGCGTCGGTATGGAATCCTACGCCGGCTCGATTAAAGGCTCCGAGTTTGATGATACGGTTGACGTTGGCTTGCTATGGCGCGATGACGTATTTTGGGACACGCTGATGGCGCCTGCCAGAACGGCATTAAAGGGCCACTATCCGCAGCATAAAAATGAGCTGATGGTAACAAAGGCGCTGCTAAAGGCGTGTGGAAATGAGAACCTCTCTGTCGGCGATCGTCTGACGCTTACTTACGAAAACAACACAGGGATTCACACAGACGACTTTGTCATCAGTGGACTCTGGGATGGTTACGGAGACACCACTGTCGGCTTTGTGTCAAAAGCCTTTTACGACGAAACAGGCTATGACCTGAAAAATGACGGCATCCTTTGCATTAAGCTGAACCACAACTATGTCTTGCCAACGACATTACAGACCATCGAAAAATCTCTGGATTTCTCTGACCGGCAAATCTTTGCGCCGACCAGCTACATCGAAAATTCTTTGAAGCTGCTATTTGGCATTTGCGGTCTGGCCCTTGTCATTTGTCTAAGCGCCTATCTTCTGATTTACAATATTTTGTATCTGTCTGTTTCCGGAAAGATCCGCTATTATGGCTTGCTGCAATCCTTGGGCATGACAAAAAAACAGCTTGTGCGTTTCATAACGAAGCAAATGCTGCTCATCGGCGTATCCGGCATCGCCATCGGGAACCTGCTGGGCATTGTTTTATGTATGACATGCGTGCCTTATGTGCTCGGCGTGTTCGGCATATCGACGGAAAATACAGCCTTGCAATTCAATCCGCTGATTTTAATGGTGAGTATTGTTGTGACAGGTTTGTCTATTCTGCTGGGAATGAGAAAGCCGATCCAAATCGCCACAAGGGTGACGCCGGTCGAGGCGACAAAACATCGCGCAGCCATTTCGAAGGGGAAGGGCTACAAAAAGAAAAAAGGCGCCTTCTTCTGGCGAATGGCCTTTGACCAGCTCGGGAAAGACAAAAAGAAAACCCTTGTCGTCCTCCTCTCCCTGGCCACAAGCTTATCTGTATTTTATTGCCTGACAACGATTATCAGCAGTCAGGGCGAACGAACCGTGCTGCCCAACTACTGGAATGCCGATTTTGTCATTCAAAACCAGACACAAACCACAGAGGACATCAACTCTCTCCAGCCCGCCATCACGGATACTTTTGTCAAAGATATCGAAGGGCTAGACGGCATAAAAGACGTCCATCTTGTAGAGGGTGTGCCCATTGTTTTGCCGTACGTGTCAGACGGTTTTTCTGAGATGTGGATACGGAATTATATCGACAGGACACCCTATTTATCTGCTGAAGAGGTGATCGCAGATTATCGGGCGAATCCGTCCGCCTATTATGGCATGTTGATCGGCATTGATGACGAACAGTTTGAGTATGTCAATCAATCGTTGAATCATCCTGTTGATAAGCAAGATTTTCTTGATGGAAAAATTTGCCTTGTGCAGTACGAAGGCTCTGAGATTCCAGCAGAATACTTGAATCAGACGGTGCCTTTTAATTTTCAAGGGACGTCCTATGAAATAACCGTTGGCGCCGTTTCTTATGACACCCAGTACAGCGGGCGAGACATCGGTGCGTCGTTGATTGTCAGCCAAGCCTATTTAGACAGCCTGACCGCCGCGCCGACAACGTTAGATATGTACATTTACTACGATAAAACCTATGACGAAGCGCTCGAAAAAAAGCTCACCGCTCTTGTAGATAACAGTCCCTACAGCAATGACCTGTACACTGAATCTCAATACGAGAATATGAAAACCATTCAAGAATCCCAGGGCAACATGATGGCAATCGGCACGACCATCGCTTTGTTGCTGCTGCTGGTCGGCGTCCTAAATTATGCGAATACCATCGCCAGCAGCATTCAGAATCGCAAACGCACCTTCGCCGTGATGGAAGGCATCGGCATGTCGAGAAAACAGCTCCAACAGCTGTTGATGCGTGAGGGGGTTTTATACGCAGCTTTCTCGGTGCTTATGACCCTGACGATTGGCACAGCGATCACCTATGCTTGCTTCCAGTCCATGAATTATATGGCCGTGCCGTTTAAGATCCCCGTGCTGCCCTTAATCGGTGCGATGATCCTTGTCCTGCTGATCTGTACGCTCACACCGGTTCTCTCCTACAAAAAGCTTGCCGGAAATCGCGCCATCGTCGAACGATTGAGAGATTATGAATAGATTTAGCAGTAGGCGGCTTGCTTCGCCATATCAAAAAACGCCCCATCGCAGCGTCTCAACAATTGAGAGGCGCGCGATGGGGCGTTGGCGTTTAGGAATTTTTTGCGTGGGCCTCGTGCCAGGCTTTGAGCTGGGCGGCGAGGGTGTCGCAGGCGTCGATCCAGACGGGCTGTTTTG
>JAUNGU010000092.1 GCA_030524315.1 Peptococcaceae bacterium | reverse complement strand
CGTTGTCATCGGCACCCATAAGCTCTTGAACAATAAGCTGCATTTCGCGGATCTGGGGCTGTTGGTTGTTGACGAGGAGCAGCGCTTCGGCGTCAAACACAAGGAAAAAATCAAGGGCTTACAGGAAAATGTCGACGTTTTGACGCTATCTGCAACGCCAATTCCACGCACCCTGTATTTTTCTCTCACAGGCGTCAAGGATATGAGCGTCATCGAAACACCGCCGGACAATCGCCTGCCGATCCAGACCTACGTTGTCGAAGAAATGCCGATGGTCATTGAGCAGGCGGTGCGGCGAGAAATTTTGCGCGGCGGCCAGGTCTTCGTCATTTACAACAACATCAAGGAAATTGACGAGATGGCCGATTGGTACCGCAAGCTTTTTCCGAGCAGCCGCGTGCTCGTGGGCCACGGCCGCATGAAGGAGGATGCGCTTGAGGATATCATTCTCGAATTTCAGCAGCACAAGGCCGATATTCTCGTCTGCACCACCATCATCGAGACGGGCATCGATATGCCAAACGTCAACACCCTCATCGTCCACAACGCCGATTGCTTCGGCATGGCGCAGCTCTATCAGCTTAAGGGACGCATCGGGCGCAGCAAGCGCGTGGCCTATGCCTACCTCATGTATCAGCCAGACAAAATTCTCAGCGAAAATCAGCGCAAGCGCTTGAATACGCTGCGTGAATACACGGCCCTTGGCTCCGGCTACAAAATTTCCATGCGCGATCTGGAAATCCGCGGCTCTGGCAATATGCTGGGGGCTGAGCAGAGCGGTCACGTGGCTGAGGTCGGCTTTGAGCTTTATCTGAAAATGCTCCAGCAAACCATCAGCCGCCTCAAAGGCGGCAACGTGTCGCTGCCTGGTGCGGAAGAAGAAGCCATCCATCCGGAAATTGAGCTCAACATCAAGGCCTTCTTCCCAGAAGAGTACATTTCTGATACAGGCTTGCGCATCGGCATGTATCAGCGCATCGACGGCATCACGACGCCGGAAGGCATTGCCGATATGTATGATGAGCTTCTTGACCGTTTTGGTGAGCCAACGGAGCCGGTGCTCAATCTCCTCCGACTCGCAGTGCTGCGCTTGGCGGCGACAGAGGCGCGGGTGCTGTCTGTCAAGCAGCGCAAAAACAGCGTCTTTGTGCAAATTGATCCAAAGGCCAATTTTGACGTACAAAAGCTTGTCACCTATGTGGCGACATCTGGTGGAAAAATGCAGCTAAAAAATGTACACGACGATACATTTGTAGTGATTGATGAGGAAAAGTTGCCACATACGGAAAAATATTTAGATTCGATTAAACTCATCCTCAACGAGCTTAAATTCATTGTCACGGGCCAAGAGAGCAACTATAATAATAAAGGACTTGAACTTTTTTAGGAGTGTGATTAATTTGAAAAAAGCATTTGCAATGCTTTTAGTCGCTGTCATGTCTGCCAGCGTCTTGGCAGGCTGCGGTTCCTCATCGGCCGATTCCCAAATGGGTGGCGAAGAGGTCATCAAGGTAAACGACACAGCGCTTCACAAGAATTACGTGGATGCCCGCATTGACCAGGTATTCAAACAGAATCAGCTGGAAAGCGACGACGCTTTTTCTGGCTATTACAAGAGCCAAATCATCACCGGCTTGGTAGAAACGGAGCTGATGGTGCAAGAGGCCAAGGAACGTGGCATCGAGGTATCCGACGAGGACAAGGAAAATTATAAATCCGAGCTGATCGAGCAGAGCTACGGCTCCCAGGAAAATTTTGATTCCTACCTTTCCGAATACAATATCAGCGATGACATGCTGGACCGCATGCTCGAAGAAAAGCTTTACTATGATAAATTGATTGACGAGCTCAAAAAAGACGTCAAGGTAGATCCGGAAACCTACTACAACGAGCACAAGGATGAGTTCAACGTTGGCGACCAGGTCAAGGCTGCTCATATTTTGGTAGAAGATGAAGACACTGCCAAGAAAATCATCAAAAAGCTCGACGACGGCGAGGATTTTGCAAAGCTTGCCAAGGAATACAGCAAAGATACAGCCACAGCTGATCAAGGCGGCGAGCTGGGATATTTTACCGCTGACAAAATGGTTACCGAATTTTCCGATGCAGCCTTTGCACTGGAAAAGGGCAAATACACCGAAACGCCTGTAAAAACGTCCTATGGCTATCACATCATCCTCTGCGAGGATAAGCAGGCTGCCCATCAGCAGACCTACGATGAAGTCAAGGATGAGCTGACTGAAACCCTGACCAATCAAGAGGTTCAGAGCAAGTACCAAGAACTCATCGAGAAACGCAAGAAAGATTCGAAAATCGAATATCTCTCGGATGATTACAACCCAGATAAGCTCGTTGCCAAGGCCGAAGAAGAAATGGCCAAGCAGCAAGAAGACAGCAGCGCCAGCAGCGAAACCGGTGGCGCTCAGCAAAGCGCGAGTGATGATGCCACTGCATCAGCAGATAGCAGCAGCACCGAAGAATCTGGTAAGTAACGAAAAATACGAAATGCCTGAGCAGAAATGCCCAGGCATTTTTTATGACCCACGCAAAAGGGACACCATGTCGGTGTCCCTTTTGCGTGGGTCAGTTTAGAGCTATTAGCCAGTCGAGACTTTTTTCTAACAGAAAAATCGTGCAGCCTTGACGGATGGCGTCACGATCGAGGAGCGGGCTATACGCGCCTGCTTCAAAGATAAAGGTCTGTGTTTTTTCTGCAAAGCGCACGCAGGTGCAGACAAGCCCTTCTGGATTGCCGTCGTCATCTGGACCGGGACCGGCGACGCCAGTGGTAGAAAGAGCAATGGTGGTAGTAAATAGCCGCTGTGCGCCAAGCGCCATGGCTTCAGCGGTTTCTGTTGAGACGACGCCGTGACGCTCGATGATATCGGCAGGTACGCCGAGGACGGCCTCCTTGATGGCCGCCGAGTAGGCACAGACGCTGCCCTTGAAATAATTCGACGCGCCGCTGGCAGCTGTGAGGGCCGCGCTGATGCCACCGCCGGTGCAGCTTTCGGCAGTGGCCAGCGTCCAGCCTTTGTCGCGGCAGAGCGCACCGAGCCGCCTGCTGAGTGCCATCAAGCGATCTGCGCTGATAAATTGCGCGTAGAGATCGAGGATTTTTTTCGCTGCTAGGAGATCGCTGTATTTTGGTGAGGCGAGCAGCAAATGGGTGGTATGCGCCAGTCGCCAGCAGGAAATCTCGGCGCCTGGCGAGAATTTTTCGCTGAGAGGCTGTGGCTCATAAGAAATTTGCAAAAGATCCAGCAGTTGCGCGATTTTTTTTGCCGAAAGGGCTTTACCAACCACCAAGATAGCTTTACAATAGTAATCGTTCGTATATTTTTTTATCGCAGAGGTCAGGTTTTCATTATTCGGTACAATTTCCAGTCGTGCATCTGTGAAAATATTCATCGTATTCACAACTTCTGCATTGTCCGGACTAAGGGGATCTCTCAATAATAGCGCATAATAAAAATGATTCATGGATTTCTCCTTTGTGATTTCATACAAAAGGCTTGCATAAATATTCGTATGGTCGTATAATTTTTATATTAATTGGAGGTGTCTCATCAATGATAGATGTAGGAATTATTGGAGCAACAGGATATACCGGCTCGGAGCTCATTCGACTTTTGAGCAGTCATGAAAATGTGCGACTGAAAGCCGTCGGTGCGCGCAGTGCCACTGGCGCGGTGTCAGATCTCCACAAGAGCCTGCTGGGATTGACGGACGCGGCATTTTGTGATCTGGCGATTGAAAACTTCACCGAGTGTGACGTGGTATTTCTGGCGCTGCCTCACGGCACCTCCTCGCAATACGCCAAATCTCTCGTTGAAGCGGGCGTCAAGGTCATTGATTTGGGCGCTGATTTCCGCTTAAACGATATCGAGGACTACGAAAAATGGTACAGTGCCGACCACGTCTGCAAGGATTGGATGCCAGGGACGGTTTACGGCTTGCCGGAATTGCACCGTGCAGAGATTCAGACCAGCGATCTGGTGGCCAACCCAGGCTGTTTCCCTACCAGTATTATCCTCGGGCTGGCGCCTCTTTGTAAAGCAAAAATTTTGGACCCAGCACTCATCGTTGCTGACAGCGACTCGGGGCTGACCGGCGCTGGCAAAAATCCGAATGAGCGCGCCCATTTTGTCAACGTCAACGAAAACGTCGTGGCCTACAACATTGGCAAGCATCGCCACCTGCCGGAAATTGTGCAGGAAGTGGAGGGACTCTTGGGCGCAGATACCGAGCTCGTCTTTAATCCTCATCTGGCGCCAATCAACCGCGGCATTCTCTCAACCCTGACGGTCAAGGTCAAGGAACCCCTCACCGAGGATGCGCTCGAAAAGCTTTACCACGAATTTTACGACGACGAGCCGTTTGTGCGCGTGCGTCCGCGCGGTGAATATGCAGCAACCAAGTGGGTCATGGGCTCAAACTTCTGTGATCTGAGCCTGCACTTGGTCAGCCCAACGACGGTTGTCATCTGCGCCGCCATCGACAATATTGTCAAGGGTGCGAGCGGACAAGCGGTGCAAAATATGAATATTATGTTTGGTTTTCCGGAAACCCAGGGCCTCAAGCAATTGCCACTGTGCCCTTGATCATAGAGGAGGATGAAAATGAATTTTCCAAAAGGATATCGTTGCTGCGGTTTTAATTGTGGTATCAAAAAAGAGAGCGCCGATTTGGCCATTGTCGTCTCTGACGTGCCAGCCACTGCCGCCGCTGTTTATACCACCAATCTCTTTCAGGCCGCGCCACTTCAGGTGACGAAGGCCCATCTCGATGCGGGCCACACGGCTCAGGCCATCGTCATTAACAGCGGCGTGGCCAATGCAGCCATGGGCAAGCAGGGCCTGAATGATGCCGAGGCTGTGGCCAAAGCCCTGGCAGCGCACTTTGACATTGCTGAATCGTCCACCATTGTCGCCTCCACCGGCGTCATCGGTATGCCGCTGCCTGTCGATAAAATCACCGCCGGTATTGCAGGCGCCGATGCCCATCTCAAGCCCCTGGCTGAGAATGCCGACGCAACAGCACAAGCGATTATGACCACCGATACCGTCAGCAAGCAAGCGGCGGCCAGCGTCGTAATTGGCGGCAAGACGGTGCATTTTTGGGGCATGTGCAAGGGCGCAGGCATGATTCATCCGAATATGTCGACGATGCTCGGCTTTGTCCTCTCGGATGCTGCCATTGACGCCGAGCTTTTACAGCAAGCCCTCAGCGCTGCCATTGGCGACAGCTTCAACATGATTTCTGTCGACGGCGACACCTCTACCAATGACATGGTGACGGTCCTCGCCAACGGCTTGGCAGAAAATCCAGTCATTGTAGACGATGGCTCCCAGGCCTTTGCTGATTTTCAAGCGGCCCTCAAGGATATTTGCATCCAGCTCGCCAAGAAAATCGTCTCTGACGGCGAAGGGGCGACCAAGCTTTTTGAGGTGCAGGTGGCCAATGCGCCAAGCACCAATGATGCCAAAATCATCGCGCGTGCCGTGACCTCTTCGAGCCTGGTCAAGGCGGCCATGTATGGGCGTGATGCCAACTGGGGCCGCATCGCCTGTGCTGCCGGATATTCTGGCGCGGCCTTCAAGCCGGAGACGATGGATATTTTCATCGGTGACATTCAGGTGGCCAAGGATGGACAAGGGCTCGCTTTTGATGAAGAGGCAGCGCTGGCGCTGCTTTCTGAGCACGACATTCTCGTGAAAATTGATCTCCACGATGGCGACGGTGCAGCCGTGGCCTGGGGTTGCGATTTGACCCACGATTATGTCAGCATTAACGCTGATTACAGGAGCTAAGGAAAGATGGAATTTGGTAATTACACAGCGGAGGTGCTCGTCGAAGCCCTTCCTTATATAAAGAAATTTTACGGCAACACCATTGTCATTAAATACGGTGGCCACGCCATGGTTGACAAAACCATGCGTGAAAAGGTTATTTCCGACATTGTGCTTATGCGCTACGTGGGTATGAACCCGGTCATCGTTCACGGCGGTGGACCGGATATCAACTACTGGCTGGAAAAAGAACACTATCAGTGCAAATTTGTCGACGGTCTGCGTGTGACCGACAGCGAGGTCTTGGAAATTGCTCAGATGGTGCTCATCGGCAAGGTCAACCAGGAAATTGTCGCTCTCTTGCAAAAGCACGGCGGCAACGGGGTTGGCTTTAGCGGCATTGATGGTGGCATTATCCAGGCGCGCAAAAAGAAGCACTACGACAAAAACAATCAGCTCGTTGATTTGGGCTATGTGGGCGAAATCACAAAGATTCAGCCGGAGCTTATCAACAACGCCCTGTCAAAGGAATACATTCCTGTCATTTCGCCGATTGGTCTCGGCGAAAATGGCGGGCGCTTCAACATCAACGGCGATACAGCCGCCGCGGCCATTGCTGCTGCTCTCAAGGCGGATAAATTCTTCCTCTTGACGGATACAGATGGTATATTAAATGAGTCAGGACAGCGCATCAGTCAGGTGACCACCGGTACCCTCACCGATCTGGAAAAGGACGGCGTCATCTATGGCGGCATGATTCCGAAGGCCAACTGCTGTAAATACGCCATTGAAAACGGCGTGCAAAGTGCGCACATCATCAATGGGCAAATGCTGCACAGTCTGCTCTTGGAGCTGTTTACGAATGATGGTGTTGGCACCATGGTTGTAAAAGGAGACAATAAATAATGGAAAATAAAATGATTGAAAAAGGCAAGCAATATGTCATGGGCACCTACAAGCAGGCGCCGATTGTCATCGAATCCGGCGATGGCGTCTATGTGACTGACAACACCGGGAAGAAATATCTGGACATGGTCAGCGGCATCGCTGTTAACAGCTTAGGCTATAACCATCCAAAAATTATCCAGGCCATCAAGGAGCAATCCGAAAAGCTCATTCATATTTCCAATCTCTATTGGAACGAGCCACAGATTTTGCTCGCCGAAAAGCTCTGCACAATCAGTGGCTTGGGTAAGGCGTTTTTCTGTAACAGCGGCGCAGAAGCCAACGAATCTGCCATCAAGCTCGCAAGAAAATATGGCAATGGTCGCAAGACCATCATCACCATGGCCCATTCCTTCCACGGCAGAACCCTCGGTGCACTCAAGGCGACCGGCCAAACCAAGTACCAGAAAGGCTTTGCGCCATTGCCTGAAGGTTTCAAATACACCGAGGCCAACAATGCTCAGATGCTCGATGACATGATTGACGACGACACCTGCGCCATCATGCTCGAGGTCATCCAAGGGGAAGCAGGGGTCATTGCCCTCGACGAAGCCTATCTCAAGCACGTCGAAGCAGTTTGCGCTGAAAAGGATATTCTCTTCATCATTGACGAGGTACAAACAGGCATGGGTAGAACCGGCTATGCCTTCGCCCATCAGAAATACGACCTGCATCCGGACATTGTCACCATGGCCAAGGCCATCGCTGGCGGCGTACCAATGGGCGCGATGCTCGCCAAGGACAAGGTCGCGAGTGCTTTCGCACCAGGGGATCACGCCTCGACCTTTGGCGGCAATCCACTGGCTGCTCACGTAGGCTGCGTGGTTGCAGATACGATTTTTGCCGACGATTTTCTCGCCCACGTGCGTGAAACCGGTGACTATTTTGCTCAGCAGCTGCAAACCCTCGTCGATGGTAAGAAAGCCCTGGAAGTG
>JAUNGU010000091.1 GCA_030524315.1 Peptococcaceae bacterium | reverse complement strand
AGATAGCCAACGGTCGGCTGGAAAATATAGCTCGGTCCGCCGCCCTGGGTAAAAATCGGCACGCCGACGAGCCCCAAAAACACATAGACACCCGTGCTCACCGCCGCCTGGCGCGCGCCGAGCATGAGCCCTGCCATGATCACAAAAAACACCTGCATCGTAAAGGGCACCAAGGGCACCGGAATGCGAATGAACGCCCCCACGGCGATGAGCGCCGTAAAAATGCCACAAAGCACCAATTCTCTGGTACTACTTTTTCTTGCTGTTGTCATTATGTCCCCCTCCGTTCGTGGTTTCTATTATAGGGGACGGCGCAAATATTGTAAACCTAATTCTCTCACAAGTTTACAATGAGCGCAAAAAAATCCCGCTCCCATCGGAGCGGGACAGAAGAATCATTAGCCAATGATTTCGTCGATCTTGTCTTCGTATTCTTCGATTTCCTTGTCGCCAGCGAGCTTGCCGACGTATTCGCCATCGTTGAAGAACAGCACCTGTGGCACACCCTTCAGAGAGAAGCGTGCGAAGAGGTTTCTTTCTTCTTCGACGTCTACTTCGTAGAAGCCAAACTTGCCATCGTACTTAGAATCTTCAGCGAGCTCTTCGATTTTTGGATGCACCTTCTGGCAAACGTGGCAGGATTTACGAGAGAACATGACGAGACATGGTTCACCGTCATCATAGATTGTTTCTTCAAAAGAATTATCGTTCAACTTTTCCATAATTTAACACTCCCTATTCAATGTTATTAATCAACTTTATTATAATTATAAAGTCCACCACTATGGGCGTCTAGTCGACTAATGACTATTTTTTGCGCCCATAATGTTTTTTTACGAAGCGAATAAATTGCGTGTGATAATAATCGGCCAGCGTTGGACCGCTGTGCACATCATAAAATGGCACCTCATCGGTGCCCAGCGCCTCGACAAAGGCGTCGAAAACCGCGTCGATGTCGTGATCCTCCATGCCTGGCAGCTTGGCGCCGGTGTCTTTGAGGCGGTGCTCAAACAATTCCAAATGCCCCTTCATCCCATTCCCTCCTAAAGGCGCGTTTCATCTCGCCAAAAAAAATCAAATATGCTATGATGGTGAGCGTTGAAAAGCGTCAACAAATTTTTCGAGTACGTCCTATTATTTTAGTTCATATCCCGTGAAAAATAAAGACCAGGAGGCGATTTTATGGCACGTGTTCGTCGAGTTGCAGGCACCCAGGAGCGTCTGCACGCATCACCCTATACCATCAACGCGCCCCACGCCCTGCGTGGGCATTGGCAGGAGGTGTTTCCTTCGCCCCAGCCCTTGGTGATGGAGATTGGCTCAGGCCGTGGCCGCTGGCTCTATACCGCTGCCAAGCTGCATCCCGAGAAAAATTTTCTCGGCGTCGATGTGGTGCCGGAAATCATCATGGATGCCATCGATGATTATGCCGGGCGCATGGACGCGCCGGAGCAGGTGCGTTTTCTCTGGCTCAACGCTGAGCACTTGGACGAGGTCTTTGCGCCGGGGGAGGTTGCAGAAATCTATCTGCATTTTTCCGACCCCTGGCCAAAAAATCGCCACGCCAAGCGCCGCCTGACCCACCACGATTTTCTCGATATTTACGATTACATCCTGGCGCCGGATGGCAAGGTCCATTTCAAAACCGACGGCCAGGCCTTCTTTGATTTTTCCATTGAGGAATTCACAAACGCCGGCTGGCAGCTGGAAAATGTCACCCGCGATCTCTACGCGAATCTCCCGGCAGACAATATTGCCACCGAATACGAGCGTCGCTTCCACAAGCGTGGCGTACCAATTTGCAGCCTCTGCGCCATCCCGCCGCACAAGGCCAAATAATCCCAGATACGAAAAAAACGTCACCCGCGCGGGTGACGTTTTTTTGATTATTCTTCAGGGGAGAAGCTATCCTTCCCAGCGCCGCACAGTGGGCAACCCCAGTCGTCTGGGATATCTGCGAAAGCAGTGCCAGGAGCGATGCCGTTATCTGGATCGCCTTCAGCTGGATCATAAACATAACCACAAAGATCGCATACGTATTTCATATTCATAACCCTCTCTCTATTGAAATTAGTAGTTTTTCCAGATGTATAATAGCACATTACCCTAACCGATTCAAGCACATTTAGAAAAGCGCTCTCAAAATTCTTCGGCCAGCACCACACCCTCGATGCCCAAAAGCACCTGCAGGAGCTCATCGGGGTGCATGTGCTTGGCCAGGCGCAGCGAAAGCAGGGCGACCATTTCCTGGCGTCCGTCCTTGGGCCGAGAGATTTCCAGCTGCATGACGCTGACACCGTGGCTACGCATGTAATCCAGGGCTGCATCCAGCGCCTCGGGCCGGTCGTACTCAAAGAAAACGTGCTGGTTGGAGGAATGAGCGACGACCTGCTTTTCGAGCTTGAGGAAGAGGGTTGCCGCCAGCTCTATGAGCACCGTCATGAGAATGGCGCCCTCAAAAAAGCCCGCGCCCACCGCCAGCCCCACAATCGCCGAGGCCCAGAGGCCCGCTGCCGTCGTCAAGCCGCGCACGCGCTGGCGGCTGGTGATGATGGTACCTGCCCCGAGAAAGCCGATGCCGGCAATGACCTGGGCGCCGAGGCGCGCCATGTCGGTGAAATATTCCATGTAGAGATAGAGGTATTGACTCGTCAGCGTCGTCATCGCCGCCCCCAGACAGACGAGGATGTGGGTGCGGAAGCCTGCCGGGTGGCGCTTGAGCTCGCGCTCCATGCCGATGATGCCGCCACAAAGGAGCGCCACCAGCATGCGCACCGCCACCGAGGTCAGCGTGAGCTCACGCAGCCCGTCTAAAATTGTTAGCATGTCGTCCCCTCCTCTCAGGTTTCATGCACGTGGTTGACATTTTTCAGCCGCGAGACGCAGGCGAGCATCCCCGCCGCTGTCGCCCCCGCCGGTAAATAGACGACGAGCTCTACGCGACAAGGATCGCCCTCCTTGCGCTCGCCGCCAATGTCCATTTCCATAATGTGGGCACCCTGCCTGCGCAAAAAAATCAGCACATCGCCCAAATCCGTGAGGCCGTCGACCTCCACATAGAGGCTCACCACTCGTGACATCGAAAGCAGGCGCAGCTTGATGCCCGAAAACAGGTACATCGCCGCAACAATCAGCGCCACCGCCAACAGCGCCCCTTCAAAAAAACCTGCGCCAATCGCAAGCCCCAGACAGGCCGACGCCCAGAGCCCTGCCGCCGTCGTCAGGCCGCGAATCTTGTCGTCCTTGGTGACGATGATGGTGCCTGCGCCGAGAAAGCCGATGCCGTTGATGACCTGGGCGCCAAAGCGAGAGACGTCGGTTTTGATGCCGACCTTGCCAGCCACCGCCGCCCAGCTTTCTGTGATCATCGTGTATTCGTACTGGCTTAGGAGCATGGTCAGCGCCGCGCCGACGCAGACCATCATGTAGGTGCGAAAGCCTGCCAGCCCCTTGGGCCTGCGCATGCGCTCACGGTTGTAGCCAATGAGCCCGCCACAAACCATCGCCAGCACCAGGCGCACGGCGACGCCTAGCACGGTCATTTCGCGCAAAAAATCCAGCGCCTGAATCATCTGCACCCACCTCCTCTGCATGGATAAATTTTATCGTTATCATTACGCTCCATTGTAGCCACAAACGCCGCAAGTTGCAAGCCCGACGCGCAGGTTCTGACCCGCACAAACCCGGCGCGCGTGTTGACGGATGGCGGTAAGACTTCTATAATATTACTGATATTATGCAACTTTTGTTTTTCAGCCGCAAAGGAGACAACCAATGCGCATTGAACAGCTGGAATATTTTTTGCACGTGGCCCATTACGGCTCTCTGTCGCTGACGGCCAACAAAATCAACGTCGGTCAGCCGACGCTCTCGGCAGCCATCGCGAGCTTCGAAAAGGAAATCGGCAGGCCTCTCTTTCGGCGCACAAGACGCGGCATGGATCTCACGCCCTTTGGCCGAGAAATTTTGCCCCTGGTCGAAAAAACCGTCGACGATTACTACGACATCAAGAAAAAGGCGGGCATCAACACCCTCGAGAACCTGCACATTTCCCTGATGGCAACCTGCTTTACGAGCACGATTCTCAACGAAGCGCTGTTTCACACCCAGAGCATCTTTCCCAAGGTGTCCTTCACCCTCCATCACGACCTCATGAGCAACGTCGCCCACAGCATTTCTGACAACAAGGCGTCGATTGGGCTGTCGGCGGCGCTGGATTTTAATCTGACGCGCCATCGGGAATATGCCACCAGTCTCAATTTGCGGCTCATGCCCCAGTACAACGACAACCTCTGTCTCTGCGTCAAAAGTGGCGGCTATTTTCAGAGCCTCTCAACCATCCGCCTCGACCATCTGCCGGAAAAGGTGATGATGGCCGTGCCCCAGGATCTCACCGATGCAGGCTTCATCAAGTCCCAGAGCCGCTGGACAGCGCTTCCCAAGCATCTGGTCTTTGAGGATGTGGGCAGTCTCTATCAATACATCTATCGCACCGATGGCATTGGCGTGACGAGCCTTTTGGCGGTGCGCAACCACCCACTTTTTACAAGTGGCCTGCTCAAGCCGGTGGCCTTGTCCAACACGCCCATCAACCTCGTCCATTATCTGACCTATCCGATGGATTTGGCGCTGTCGGATGTGGAAGCAGACATTATCCAGCAAACCGAAACTTATTATGAACATTTGGCTGTCGATTGATCGTACAGCCTTCCTTTTTGTCCAGCATTGTCCCAAAAATTTGTGGCCTGGCCGCACCTAGGAGGTAATACCCATGCATGTCGTCATTGTTGGCGTCGGTAAAATCGGCTCCATCATCTGCCGCGAATTGGCAGACGACCACGACGTTGTCGTCATCGAAAGAAACCGCGATCTTCTCGAAACCTTCATCAACACCACCGATGTCACTGGCATTGTTGGTAACGGCATCGAATACGACACCCTCATCGACGCCGAGGCGCCCCATTGCGACGTCTTCATCGCCGTCACTGCCCACGACGAAATCAACATGATTGCCTGCATCTTTGCCAAGCGCATGGGTGCCAAATTCACCATCGCCCGCGTGCGCGAGCATGAATACGCCCTGCACCAGGGCTTCATGAAGGAGAGCGTCGGCATTGATGCCATCATCAACCCCGAGGGCGAATCGGCGCGGCAGATTATGAATCTCTTGCGTTTTCCTGCCAGCGCGCGCGTCGAATCCTTTCTGCGCGGGCGCGTCAACATTGTCGAATACCAGCTGCCCGAGGGCCATCCACTGGTGGGGCTCTCGCTGGCGCAGTTCCAGTCACAATTTAGCGGCCACGTGCTCATCTGCATTGTCGAGCGCGGCGGCCAGGCCATCATCCCTAATGGGACCTTTGTCCTTGAAGCCGACGACATTCTCCACATCAGTGGCTCGAGCAAGGACCTCTTGAGCTTCTATCGCCAGGATAGCCGATTTTCCCATCAGCGCAAGGTCAAATCGATCATGATCATCGGCGGCGGGCGTCTCACCCACTATCTCCTCGATGAAATCAAAAAATCCCAGATCAAATACCACGTCAAGGTCCTCGAGCGCAATCGCCAAAACGCCGAGCTTCTCGCTGAGCTGCATCCTGATATCGAGGTGCTCTTTGCCGACGGCAGTGACTATCGCCAGCTTGAGGAGGCATCGATGCGCAGTCACGATTGTCTCATCACCCTCACAGGCATCGACGAGGAAAACATCCTCATCTCCCTCTACGCCCTCAAAAATGGCATCAAGCACCTCATTACCAAGGTCAACCGCACCCAGCTCCTAGATATTCTCGGCGAGCAGCGCCTCAAGGCCATCATCACACCAGGGGCCGTCATCGCTGACAACATTGTGCGCATCACCCGCGCCCTCGATGATGCCCGCGGCAAGGATGTCGAGGCCCTCTACCGCCTCGCCAACAATCAGGTCGAGGTGCTCCAGTTCCGCGTGCCTGAAGGGGCGCGCGTGTCTGGGCAAATGCTGCGCGACCTGCCCCTCAAGGATCACATCCTCATCTGCGCCATCATCCACAATGGTGAGCGCTTCTTCCCCGAAGGCAACGACGTACTTCACGAAAACGACATGATCATCCTGACCACCACAGACCACCGTCTGCGCGCCATTGATGACATTCTCATAAAGGAGTGAGCCAATGAATCGTCGCATGGTATTTTTTGTCACCGGGCGTGTGGTCATCATCATTGGCCTCTTGATGATCCTGCCCATTCTCATTGGGCTCTGCTTTCACGAGGGGCTGGACACCCTCCTGCCCATTGTCAAGGCGGCCCTCTGCGCCATTGTGTTCGGCCTGCTTTTAACCTGCCGCCCACCAAAGAACCGTTCCATCCATATCCGCGAGGGCATCGCCATCACCAGTCTCAGCTGGCTGTTGACGGTTTTTTTCGGGGCTTTACCCTTCGTCTTTTCCTCTGCCATCCCTTCGTTGGTGGATGCTTTTTTTGAAAGCGCTTCTGGATTTACCACCACTGGCTCGAGCATCATCAACGATATTGAGGCGCTGCCCAACTCGTTGCTCTTTTGGCGCAGCTTCACCCACTTTATCGGCGGCATGGGTGTCTTGATGTTTGCCATTGCCCTGCTGCCAGGCTCAAGCAGCGAAAACATTTATCTGCTCAAGGCCGAAGTGCCAGGGCCAACCTTCGAAAAGGTCCTCTCCCGAATCCGCGAGGTGGCGCGCACCTTTTATATCATCTATGCCGTCTTTGCGCTGGTATTGTTTTGTGTGCTCATGGCTGCAGGGATGACGCCTTTCGATGCGATCATCCACACCTTTAGCACGGCGGGGACCGGCGGCTTCAGCAATTATAATGATTCTGTCGCCCATTTCAACTCTGTGCCAATCGAGCTGATTCTCAGCGTCGGCATGCTCATGTTTGGCGTCAACTTCAACCTCTATTTCTTCGCGCTGCGTGGCCACTGGAAAATCTTTGTCAAGAGCGAGGAATTGCGCTGGTATCTTGGCATTGTTTTGGTGGCCATGATCGCCCTCACCGCCTCTGTTGCCAACGAATACGACAGCCTCCTCATCTGTCTCAAGGACACGTTTTTCACCGTTTCCACCGTCATTACCACCACCGGTTTTGGCACCGTCGACTTTGTCCAATGGCCGCTCTTTAGCCAGCTGATCATTCTCATGCTCATGTTCATTGGCGGCTGCGCAGGCTCCACCGCCGGCGGGCTCAAGGTGAGCCGCATCGTACTCTATCTCAAAATGGGCCTCAAGAAATTCCGCCAGGCATCCAGCCCCAACCGCATCAACGTCGTCACCTACGAGAATAAACCCATCGGCGACCATATTCAAAACGACATCGCGTTGTATTTTCTTCTCTATATCGGCGTCTTTTGCACGGGCATCCTCCTGCTATCATTCGAAAACCTCGATTTTGGGACAACCGTCAGTGCCGTGACCACCACCTTCAACAACATCGGCCCCGGCCTCGGCGACCTCGGCCCAAAGAGCAATTTCTCGACCCTCAGCGATTTTTCCAAAATCGTCCTGAGCTTCGTCATGATCGCCGGACGTCTGGAAATTGTTCCCCTGATCCTGCTCTTCGCCCCATCCACCTGGCGTCGCTAAAATCGCGCAAACAAAAATGCTGCTGAAAAATTTCAGCAGCACAGCTTGTCGAAAAAGGTCATCGAAAGATGGCCTTTTTCTCATATATAGCGTATA
>JAUNGU010000090.1 GCA_030524315.1 Peptococcaceae bacterium | reverse complement strand
TGGCCAGAGAAATTGGCAAAATCCCACGCACCGGATGGATGCTGCCATCGAGTCCCAGCTCGCCGAGAAAGACGAGGTTCTTGAGGCTTTCCGGATCCACCTGATCGGTGGCAGTGAGCATGGCGATGGCAATCGCGAGATCAAAGACCGGCCCCTCTTTTTTGATGGAGGCTGGTGCGAGATTGATGACGATGCGCCGTGGTGGAATATCGAAGCCTTGGTTTTTGAGGGCCGTGCGCACGCGCTCACGGCTTTCCTTGACGGACGTGTCGGGCAGGCCGACAATGTCCCACGACGGCAGTCCCTTACTGCTATCGATTTCGACTTGGATGGCGTTGACGGTGAGACCATTTAGAGCAGCACTGTGAATTTTTGCCAGCATATAGAGCACCTCCATAATTGTGAGTGGGGGTAAAAATTATTCGGTGATTTTGTAGGGTTGCCAGAGATTCTTTTCGATGCCGCTCATCATGCGCTCCTTGATGCGCGGATTGCCCACTTCGAGGGACGACAACAAATCTTTCGTCTCGCTGCGGGTGGTGTGACCATCGGCAGGACATTTGTTGACAATGAGGGGGAGTTTGAGGGCGCGGCCGATGCGAGTGATGTCTGCTTCAGCCACGTAGACCATTGGCCGAATGACCGTCACCTCCGAACGCGTCAAATAGGCGCGGGGTGCAAAGGTTTGCAAGCGCCCTTCGTAAAAGAGGCTCATGAGCAGCGTTTCGATGACGTCGTCCATGTGGTGGCCCAATGCCACCTTGTTGCAGCCATGATCGTGGGCCCAATTATTGATGGCGCCGCGACGCATGCGCGCGCAGAGGGAGCAGGGATTTTTTTCCTTGCGCTCGTTGAAAATCAGCGGGCCGATTTCGCTGGGAATAATCTCAAAGGGCACGCCGAGCTGCTCACAAAAAGCCGTCATCTCGGTGTAGTCATTGCCCCAGCCCATGTCCAGCGTCACCGCGCGCACAGAAAAATTGCATGGCAGCGTCCGCGCCAGCACCACCATTGCATAGAGCAGGAGGGTGCTGTCCTTGCCGCCGGAGAGGCCGACGACAATGTTGTCGTTTTCTTCGATGAGCCCAAAATCTCGACTCGCCTTTCGCATTTTTGAAAATAAATCTTTGTTGTAGGGACGCCAATCTTTTGCCTTCAAGGATTTGTTCAACTCCTTTGTTCAAGTTAACTTTATTATACATAAGGTTCAAAATATTGGTCAAGAAAAGATACAAAGCGAATACAGAAGGAAAGAATCCTTGAGGAGGGAGGGGCAAATAATTTATAATATTTTTGATAAGGGGGAATTTAGATGTATTACAAGGAATTTATGGCGCGCGTTTTTCGCAGCAGCATCCTCTGCGGCATGGTCAGCATGCTTTGCTTTGGTGCCGCTTTTGCCGAGGACGCGCCGGTCAAAACAGCCGAGGAAGGCATCGCGCCCGGTGTGATTCACGAATCCTATTCGTGGAAAACCAACTACGGGCCGATTGTCTTTGAGGCGCTCAAGTGTGATCTCAACAATCCGAATTTGGATTTGCGCCTGGTGGCTGGTCGTGGCGAATATACAGAGCGCGCGACGGTCTCAGCCATGGCGCAAAATACCAACGCCACGGCCATGCTCAACGGCGATTTTTTCAACATGGCGCTTGAAGGCGCGCCGATCGGTCCGTCGATTGTCAACGGCAGCCTGGCGTCATCGCCTGCGGTGATTCAGGGCATTTACTCCCTGGGCATCAGCGGCGAGAATGTGGCGAGCATCGAGGCCATGTCGTACAATGGGAGCGTCACTGCCCAAGACGGCGCAAGCTTTCCCATTGATGGGCTGAACAAAACCTATTACTGGCACGACCCATCTGGCGCTGAAAGCCACACCAACACGATTCAGATGTACAACGATATGTGGGGCTCAAGATCCCGCGGCCACGCCAACAACACGGAAGTCCTCGTCAATGCCGACGGCATCGTCGAGCAAATCTCCGAGGGCAAAACCTTCCCGTGGGAGGTACCGGATACCAAGACGATTTTGCAGGTCAATGGCACTGCCGAGACGTTTATCAAGGCGCATTGCCCGATTGGCTCAAAGCTTTCGATTGTCTCCCAGGTGCTTCCGGACAAAAATTGGAAATTCCTCGTCGGCGGCCATGCGCTGCTCGTCGATAATGGTGCCGTCGTGCCGTACACAAAGGATCTCAATGCCTTGGCAGGCATTCGCGCGCGCACCGCTGCCGGGGTCTCTGCCGATGGCAAGACACTGTGGTTTGTTTGCGCCGAGGGGCGCACAGGACGCAGCGTTGGCGCCCATCTCTCGACGCTGGGCTATTTCATGCAGTCGCTGGGCGCAAGCCGCGCCGTCAATCTGGACGGTGGCGGGTCCACGACCATGGTGCTCAAGCATTACATGCAGGACAATTACTCGACGGTCATCGCGCCTGAGGGCAATGGCATGATGCGGCCTGTGGTCAACGGTATTGGCATCTACAATTCTGCACCAATCGGACCAGTGGCAGGTTATGACGTCACTGGGCCGGAGGAAATGGTCGTCGGCGAGACGGTCGGCTTTACGATTAGCAACGCCACGGACAATAATTACCACAAGCTCGCCGTCAATGCGGGGGATTACAGCATCACCTCTGTGAATGGCATGGGCGGCTCGACGGGGCTCTATTATTTGGGCCTCAAGCCAGGGACCGAAACCCTGCGCTTCACCGAAAAAAATGGTGCCACCCACGAGCGCACGATTCGCATTCTTGGCGAGGAAGGCTTTACGAAGCTGCGTCTGGAGGCCGATCAATTTGCAGTCAGCGATGGCAATACCTTGCATCTGCGCCTCTATGGCACCAAAAAGGATGGCAGTGAGGTACGCCTCGATCCGCGTGTGGCCACCTGGCAGCTTGACGGCTTTGCTGGCAGCGCCGAATCCGGCACCATCACCGTGGATAGCGTCGGCGATGCGATGGGTGGCACGGTCACCGCATCTATTGGCGGCTTGAGTGCCGACTACACCTTGGGCAACGCCGCCTACGATTATCTCGATCTTTACGTCGGCGAGCAAGGCTACACGCTTAATGGCAGCGAGCAAACGCTGGATCAACCACCGATCATCCAAAATGATCGCACCCTGGTGCCGTTGCGTGTCATCACCGAGGCCCTCGGCGGGAGCGTTGAGTGGTACGGCAAATATGAGCCGATCAGCATCGACTACAAAGGCCACCACATTGAGCTGACCATCGATAACACCCGTGCCATCGTTGATGGTGACACGGTCGAGATGGATACGCCTGCGCGCATCGCCGGCGACAGAACCTTGATTCCGATTCGCTTTGTGTCGGAGCATTTGGGAATGAATGTTGAATACGATGGCGCGACGCGCTGTGTGCACATCGTCGCGCAAAAATAATGAACAGAAAAATGGAGTGATGACATGACGATTCTGCGCTTGCTTTTAATTGCCCTGGGCTGGCTGAGTCTGGCCCTTGGCACCTTGGGCATTTTTTTGCCGGTGCTGCCGACGGTGCCACTGTATCTATTGGCGGCCTTCCTCTTTGCCAAAAGCTCGGAGCGCCTCAACCGCTGGTTTGTGGGCACAGAGCTATACAAGAAAAACCTCGAGAATTATCTCTCGGGCAAGGGCATCACCTTCAAATCCAAATGCCGAATCGCCCTCACCATCACCTTCAGCATGGCGCTCAGCCTCTACTTTGTCAGCGATATGACCCTCGTCGTCATTTGTCTGGCGGGCATCTGGCTGGGGCTGATGATTTATTTCTTTGGCTTTGTCAAAACCCGCCGCCTCGATTGAGGCAGAACAATATTATTACCTGGCAACTCGTGCTCCGCTCTGAAAGGGCGGAGCATTTTTGTATTTCTAGGGCAGTGGTATGCAGATTGCAAGCGGATGCGTTTTCATCTAAAATGAAAATAAATACTCGTCTTATCAAAAGTTTTATGAAAGGAGGCTTCATGCATATTCAATACGCAACCCAGACGCTGATGCCCCAAGCCGTGAACGTCGTTCTTTCGGATGGACGTGCCGAAAGCCAGAAGATATCAGACGCGGCGAAAAGCATTCTGCTGCCAAAAAATTTATTGGACGGCGCGGTGCGCACGACAGAAATCTGCCCCGGCATGATGCTGACCCTAGCGGATTTTATTCCCGCGCAAGACATTGCCTTTGCAGAAACCTATGCGGGGCAGGAGGTGTTTCAGCTCAGCTTCTGTCTCAATGGATTGGCAGAGTGGACTTACCAAAAAGAAGATCAAACGGCGTCCGCTCAGCGCCTCTGGCTAAGCGCGCAGCACAGTCAAATTCGGCTCGGCCCGGTGTGGCATTGCAGCAGCACCTTTTACGGCGGGATGCGTTTTCGCAGTGTCAGCGTGACCCTTGATCCGCAAAAATACGCTGATATTTTGCAGCACGTACGCACTAAGCAGGCCCTGTGTCATATTGAAAGCGACAAGGAGGGGCGTGTCTATCCGTTTAATGCACAGACCAGCCAGCTTTTAAAGGACATCATCAACTGCCGAATTGACGCACCCTGGCGACAGCTTTATTTGCAAGGCAAAATTTTGCAGTTGCTGGCGTTTTTTTGTGATGGCGTGATTTGCCAAAGCCCCGTCGGTCGAGAAGGTGGCGCGCTTGATGCGCATGATTATGAGGCGCTTTTGCGGGTGCGAGACATTATCGATGCGCGCTATGCAGAATCTTTGACAATAGCTGCGCTTGCCCACGAGGCGCTCATCAATGAGAATGCCTTGAAGCAGGGATTCCGTCGCTGCTTCGGCTGTACGGTCAACGCGTATTTGGTGGAGCGCCGCATGCAGGCGGCGCACACGCTTTTGCAATCGGGGCGCTACAAGGTTGGCGAAGTTGCTTGGCGCGTTGGTTACGCGCACACCGGATATTTCATCCGTCAATTTCACGCGCGCTTTGGGCTGACACCCGGAGAATTTCTGCACGGTCACCGTTAACATCCGGTGGTACATGTTGCGCTGAGTTATTTAATGCGTTTTGTGCCATCCAAAATGCCGATAGTGCCACAAAATCAGAAGTGGCAATGATAAAATGGCTCACATGGTTAGTCAAATCTAACTGTGCGAGCCATTTTATTTTTAGGAGGCGACAGCTGTGCATCAAGACAAGGGAAGAAAACAATCCCCTTTAAGGGGCATCTTAGAATTTGCGGGCGAAAAACGGCGCGCGCTACAAGGGGCCACGGCTCTTTCGGTGCTCTCTAGCGTATGCGGTCTGATCCCATTCATTGCAATGGGGCTGGCTTTGAACAGTGTCATTGCGGGGTTGTTAACGCCGCAACTGGCGGTGATATTGACGCTGGTTGCGTTTTTGGGGTATTTGGGCAAAGCGTGGCTGTACGCGTGGTCAACCCTCTGCGCCCACAAGGCGGCTTATGAAATCATCAAAAATATTCGCATCGCCACTCTGAAAAAGCTGGCGCGCATGCCCCTGGGAGAGGTGCAGGGCACGCGCTCAGGCGCCTTTAAGCAGATGGTGATTGACGACGCAGAGCGCTTAGAAGCGCCGCTGGCCCACGCCATTCCAGAAATGACAGCCAGTGTGTTGACGCCGCTTCTCGTCATTGGCTATCTCATTGTGCTGGATTGGCGTCTGGCCTTGGCGGCGCTCGCCTCATCGGTCATTGGCAATCTTGTGTACTATGGCATGATGATCGGCCGTGGCAAAATGATGCCTGCTTATATGGCGGCAAACAGTGAGATGAATGGCACCATCGTTGAATATGTAAACGGGATGGCGGTCATCAAGGCATTTGGCCGCTCGGCAGCGTCCATGGAGCGCCTCAAAACATCGGTTGAAAAGGTGCGCCAGGTCACGACACGTTGGTACCGACACTGCTGGCCTTTTATGAGCGCGGGACAGGCCATCATGCCATCGACGCTTGTGTTTATGCTCCCGGCCGGTGTTGCGCTCTGGACGGCAGATGTGATTACCTTATCAGAGCTGATCCTTGCGGTGTTGCTTTCACTGAGCATTGTGAGCTGCTTGCAGACAGTCACAGAGTTTTGGGAAAATCTCGCTGTTATCTACGACATCCAACCGCGGCTGCAAGCCGTTCTCGACCGAGAGGAATTGCCTGAAGCGGCGCATCCGGATCACCCCAGAGATGCTTCGGTGACATTTCAAAACGTGCGGTTTGGCTACGGAGATGCAGAGGCTTTGCATGATGTATCGTTTGTAGCACAACCAGGAACGGTGACAGCCTTGGTTGGACCGTCGGGATCTGGGAAAACAACGGTGGCCAGGCTATTGGCGCGCTTTTGGGACACACAGGGCGGTGCCGTTTTGGTCGGTGGTGTTGATGTGCGTGACCTATCACTAGAGGAATTGAATCGCCAAATCAGCTATGTCACCCAGGAAAATTATTTACTGCACGGCACCATCCGCGATAATATCCGCATGGGAAGGCCGGATGCCACGGACGCAGAGGTTGAACGCGCTGCCAAGCTTGCGGGCTGTGATGACTTTATCGCGCGTCTTCCCCAAGGCTACGAGACGCAGACAGGCGATGCGGGAAACAGGCTCTCTGGCGGCGAGCGTCAGCGCATTTCTATTGCACGCGCGCTGCTCAAGGATGCACCGATTATTTTGCTGGATGAGGCGACTTCTTGCGTGGACCCGGAAAATGAAGACCGCTTGCAGCAGGCCATTGGGCAATTGGTCAAAGAGAAAACGCTGATTGTCATTGCCCATCGCCTGTCGACGATTGCTGAGGCCGATCAGATTCTCGTCATGGAGGCGGGGACGATTACTGCACATGGCAGCCATCGGGAGCTGTTGGAGACGAGTGCAACCTATCGCGCCCTTTGGCGCGCAAGTGACGAGGCGCAGTCTTGGCATATTCGCGGAGAGGGGGAGGCGTCATGCTGAAGACGATACACCGTGTTTTAGTTCTCAGTGGCGATTTGGCAATGCGCATACGGATCGGTTTTGTCTTTAGCTTTATTGACGCGATCTGTGGCATGCTCCCCGTTGGGGCGCTGTTTATCGTGCTCAATGCATTAGAAAATGGTCAGCCGCTGGCAGCAGCACAGTGGCGAGTGGTTCTGTGCTTGTTGGTGGGGAGCGTCGCTGGGAGGATCATTTGTAAATATGCAGTCTATCGACTACAGAGCGCGGCAGGATTTGATTTTATCGCCCGTGAACGGATGGCCTTAGGCGAACGGCTCCGACGTGTCCCCATGGGATTTTTCCGGACGCATGCCTTGGGTGATCTCACGACGATCATGACAAGCGATCTAAACTTTTTGGAGCTTTACGCCATGCATCTTTTGGATCGTATCACGACAGGAATGGTTGCGATGATTGTGACGGGCATCTTTCTGTTGGCGTTTAACGTGTGGATTGGCGTGATTTTTGCGCTTGGCGTGGCGTGTAGCTTCGTCATCTATGCCAAGATGCAGCGTGCCGGAAAGCGGCTCGCCGCCAGTCAGCGGCAAGCGCAGGCCGACACCATTGCGGCCGTGCTGGACGTTGTGCAGGGAATAGCTGTGATCAAATCCTACAATCTCGCCGCAAAAAACTTGTCAGGCATTGAGCGCGCTTGTGAAAAGAGTG
The DNA here is from genome assembly GCA_030524315.1 of Peptococcaceae bacterium. Classification (GTDB taxonomy): domain Bacteria; phylum Bacillota; class Peptococcia; order Peptococcales; family Peptococcaceae; genus UMGS1590. The sequence continues at coordinate 164 of JAUNGU010000090.1, read as the reverse complement.
CTGCGGCGGCCTATAGCATGGAGCGCGCCTTCGCGCCGCTGAATGCAGCGTATGGTACCGTGTTTCGGGTGACAGCCTGCGCGCTCATGCTTTGCGCGCAGCTTCTCGCCTTGGGCGCAACGATGACATTTGCTGAGCTGGCCGTCATCTTGGTGGCAGCGTTC
>JAUNGU010000089.1 GCA_030524315.1 Peptococcaceae bacterium | reverse complement strand
CCGGCGCGTGAGGAGCCCACGCCAGTTCTTGCACAAGCCAGGCGCTGGCTAGAGGCGTATTTTGACGGCCAGTCGCCGGAAGCTTTGCCACCGCTGCCAGCGCTGGCGCCCCAGGGAACGTCCTTTCAAAAATCCGTCTGGGAGATTTTGCGTACGATTCCCTATGGTCAAACCGTGACCTACGGCGACATTGCCGCACGCATCGCCGCCGAGCGCGGCCTCAAAAGCATGGCTGCCCAAGCCGTCGGCCACGCCGTGGCAAAAAATCCCATCTCCATTCTCATTCCCTGCCACCGCGTCGTCGGCAAAAACGGCAGCCTCACAGGCTATGCCGGAGGCATCGACAAAAAGATCGCCCTGCTCGCCCTCGAAGGCGTTGGCGTGGCGCAATTTTCTCTGCCAAAAGGCGACAGCGCCTTGTAAATTTTTGCGCGGCGGGCGCTGGCGAAAAATTTCTCGCCCGCCGATTATTTTCAGCCACTGGCAAATTTTCCAGCGCCCGCCAGCAGCCAATAATTTTTTCTTGACAAACGCCGCCCGCCTCTGTATTATAATCTAGTAACCAATTTACAAGCCGGCGTGATGGAACTGGCAGACGTGACGGACTCAAAATCCGTTGGGCTAACACCCGTGTGGGTTCGAATCCCACCGCCGGCAGCACAAAGCCGTCGTTCTCGACTGAGAACGACGGCTTTTTTCGTGCGCATCAAAAAAGGAGCGACCAGCCTTTGACAAGCGGGTCGCTCCTTTTATTATTCTATTTTTCCCATCAGCTGCACAACAGAGATAACGATACAGAGCACATAAAACAAGAGCTGCCATTTGAAGAGTCCTGACACACCGAGCAAAAGCAAGACCGCCAACACAATCCCCAAGCACACCCAGAGCGCCGTCAAAGCCTTGACGAGCAGGGACATTTTTTGCTTACGCGTGAGGAAGACAATCAGAATCACACACAGCTGCAAAATCAAATAGCCTTGCATAATATTCGTCAATAGCGGCTGCAAATGTTCAAACTTGAGGCCAAGAATGAGTATTCCAAAAAGCACAACGATGTTCACTATCACGTACAGAATTTTCCAGGGCTTGGCTGTCATCTTGCATCCCTCCGTATGCGTGGTCGTTGGTGTTTGGATGAGCGGTTATTCTGCCAGGAGCTTTGCCAATTCTTCTTTGAAGGCGTCCAGCAGGTCCTCTTCCTTGCAGCGGCGCACGATTTCGCCCTTGTGGAAGATGATGCCAACGCCACGGCCGCCGGCGATGCCGAGGTCTGCCTCGCGCGCTTCGCCCGGGCCATTGACGACGCAGCCCATGACGGCGATTTTCAGCGGCACGTCGATGGTCTGGCAGAGGGCTTCGACAGCTTCTGCCAGCGTCGCCAAATCGATCTGAGTGCGGCCGCAGGTTGGACAGCTGACAATGTCGACGCCGCTGTCCACGAGATGCAACGATTTGAGAATGCCGAAGGCCACAGGCAATTCATTGAGGGGGTCGCCCGTCAGCGAGACACGAATCGTGTCGCCAATGCCGTGGGCCAGGAGACTGCCGATGCCGATGGAGGATTTGATGGTGCCGCTGCGCACGGTGCCCGCCTCGGTCACGCCGAGATGGAGCGGGTATGGGAATTTTTCGGCCACGACCTCGTTGACGCGGATCATCATCGCCACGTCTGAGCTCTTGACCGAGAGCACGAGCTTGTGAAAATCCAGCGACTCGCAGTAGCTCACGTATTTTTCCAGGCTCTCGACCAACGCCTCGACGCAAGGGTGGCCGTATTTTTCGAGGAATTCCTTTTCCACCGAGCCCGAATTGACGCCGATGCGAATGGCGGCGTCGTGGCGCTTGGCTGCCTCTACCACCTCGCCGAGGCGCTCCAGCCCGCCGATGTTGCCGGGATTGATGCGCACCGCATCGACGCCCGCATCGAGGGCCGCCAGCGCCAGGCGGTGGTCAAAATGAATGTCGGCGACAATCGGCACCGGGCTCTGTTTGGCCACCTCTGCCACCGGTGCCACCGCTGCCTGATCCGGCACGGCAATGCGCACCAGCGCCGCACCGGCGTCCGCCAGCGCCAGGACCTGCGCCAAGGTGGCCTCGACGTCGTGGGAATCGGTGTTGGTCATCGACTGCACCGTCACCGGATAATCGGCGCCCATGCCGACATCACGAATTTTGAAGGATATGGTTTTTCTGCGCATACAATCACCCCTTATTGAATGAGCTTGACAATATCGTTGTAGGTTACATAAATCATCAGCGCCATGAGCGCCAGCATCCCCACTGTGTTGACGAGCATTTCCTTGTCGGCGCTGACAGGAATGCCGCGGATGCCCTCGATGATCAAAAAGAGAAAACGGCTGCCATCGAGCGCCGGAATCGGCAGCATGTTCAAGAGGCCAAAATTGACCGAGAGAATCGCCAGCAGACTCACGACATTCCACACGCCCTGGCTCACCGAATCGCCGATGGCCTCGACAATGCCGACGGGCCCCGAGAGGCCGCCCTCTTCGTCGTTGACGGCGGTTTTTCCGGTGACGAGATCCATCACCGCGTCAAAAATCATCGTGCTCATGCCCGCCGTCACCACCAGCGACTGCTTGAAGGAATCACCGGCGCCCAAGGTCTGGTGGGTGGTCTCCACCTTCTTCGTGACGCCCAGAGCGTAGCGATCGAGCTGGTCGTTGTAGCTCGGCTTGAGAATGGTGTCGTGGGTGGCGCCGTCGCGCTCATAGCTCAGCGCCACCTCGCCGCCCTTATAATCGCTCATAAATTGATCCACCGCTGACCAGTCGGCGACAGCCTGACCGTTGATCGAGAGGATCTTGTCGCCTTCCTCCAGCCCAGCCTGGTCGGCTGGCAGGTCCTTGGTGACCTCGGCGATGACCGCCGGGCTGTGGTTGTCGACGACATCGACACCCAGCGCCAGATAGCAAATCATCAGCGCCACAATCGCCAGCACGAAATTCATGAAGGGCCCGGCGATCGTAAAGAGAATCCGGTGCAGAATCGGGCGATTTTGGAAGAGGCGCGGATCGTCATAGTCGAGCTCCTCGTCGGTCTCACCGGCAATGCCCTTGACGCTCACAAAGCCGCCAGCCGGAATGGCGCTGAGGACGTATTCGGTCTCGCCCTTGGTGAATGTGGCAATTTTTGGCCCCATGCCGATGCTGAAGGTCGTCACATACATGCCGCTAATTTTGGCGACAATGAAGTGGCCAAATTCGTGCACCGCCACCAAAAAGCCCAGCAACAAAATGGCAATAATAATATTCATGGATGCACCACGCGCGCTTTCAGGAGATCCGCCGCCAGCGCCCGCGCCTCGGTGTCAATCTGGAAAATATGATCCAGGGATTCGACGCGTGTCCACGGCGTTTTCTCGACGCAAGCCATGACCGTTGGCACAATATCCGTAAAGCGAATCTCGTCGCGCAAAAAGGCTGCCACGACCACCTCGTTGCAAGCGTTCATGACAATCGGCGCCGAGCCGCCCTTTTTGCCGCAATCGTAGGCCATCTGAATGCCTGGGAAGACGTCAAAGCGTGGCGCCTCAAAATGCAGGCTGCCCATCTGCCAGACGTCGAGGGCCTTGTATGGCGCCCTAGCTCGCGCCGGATAGGTCAGCGCCAGCTGAATTGGCACGCGCATGTCGGGCAGCCCGAGCTGTGCCTTGACGGCGCCGTCGACAAATTGCACCATCGAGTGAACGATGCTTTCCGGATGAACGACGACCTGGATGCGGTCGTAATCGGCGCGGAACAGATAGTGGGCCTCGATGATTTCCAGCCCCTTGTTGACCATCGTCGCCGAGTCGATGGTGATTTTTGCGCCCATCGACCAGTTTGGATGCTTGAGAGCATCTGCCTTAGTGATTTTGGCAAAGTCCTCTGCCGCCCAGGTGCGGAATGGCCCGCCGGAGGCTGTGAGGATGATTTTTTCAACCTCCTCCGGCTTGCCCTCCAGGCACTGAAAAATCGCCGAATGCTCCGAATCCACCGGAATGATCTCGCCGCCATAGCGCGCCAAGAGATCCAGCACCAAATCCCCCGCCTCGACCATCGTCTCCTTGTTGGCCAAGCCAATGCGCAGCCCCGCGCGCAGGGTCAAAAGCGTCGGCTCAATGCCTGCCGCGCCGGTGATGGCGCCGATGACACAATCCAGCCCCTCGAGGCAATCGGCGTAATCCGCCCAGCCGTCGTGAAAACGGGTGCCCGCAAATTCGCCAGCAATGCCGCGGAAATAGGCATAGCTGTCTTTATCGGTGAGAAACACATCCCGTGGATGGTATTTTTTGATCTGCTTGTACAAAAGGTCTCTATTTTTGTGGGCCGAGAGAATCGCCACCTCATAATCCCCCAGGGCATCAACGACCTCTAGGGTTTGGGTGCCGATGGAGCCTGTCGAGCCCAACACAGCCAGATGCTTCATAGCGACTCCTTTCTATCGATAAGGTACAGAATTACGCAACGGTCAGCGTCGCGCTGAAATAATAAAAGCACAGTGGCGCCACCAACAGGAAGCTGTCAAAGCGATCCGCAAAGCCGCCATGGCCCGGCAGAATCTTGCCGCTGTCCTTGACGCCAAAGGAACGCTTGAGATAGCTCTCGAAAAGATCGCCGACAATTGCGCCGACAGCCACCAAGAGCCCAATCACGCAGACATGCCCATAATTTGGCGCAAGCTGCCAGAAATGCTGGATAATGAGGGCTGCCAAAATCGTAAAGAGCACGCCGCCAATGCCGCCCTCGATGGTTTTTTTCGGCGAAAGCAGCGGTGCCATTTTGTGACGGCCGAGGAGGCGGCCAGAAAAATACGCCCCCGAATCGCAGAGCCACACCAGCACAAAGACAGCAAACAAGAGCCACTGGCCGCTCGGCAGCGCACGCAGCGAAATCATGTGCAACGGCAGCCAGGTGCAATAAATATTCATAAACGCCAGGTAGAGCATTTCCTCTAGGCTGATGCGCGGATAGGAAAAAACCACCTCTGCCATCATCAGCATGTTGATGAGCGCAAATATAAAGCCCAGCTCCTTGGTCACAAAGAGGTAGCAGCCGTAGGCCACCACCATATTAAAGAGGGTGCAGCCAAAGAACAGCTTGGTGAGATTCTCCCCCTGCATATGGGCCAGCTCGTAATTGAGGGCCACCATCATCACCAGCGCCAAAAGATACATCATAAACGTCGGCCCAAAGATACAAAACAGGATCACCGGCACGCCGACAACCGCCGTCAAAATTCTCGTTTTCAAACTCTCACACCTACTTTTTCAATCCGCCAAAACGGCGATCCCTTTTTTGAAATGCAAACACCGCATCAAACAAATCCCCAGCGCGAAAATCCGGCCAGAGGGTATCGGTGATCCAAATTTCCGAATACGCCACCTGCCAGAGCATGAAATTGCTCAGCCTGAGTTCACCCGAGGAGCGAATGAGCAGATCCGGGTCGGGCTGGCCCGCCGTGTCCAGATGAGCCGCAAAGGCGTCCTCGTCAATATCCTGCCAATTCATCTCTCCAGCCGCACAGGCCTGCGCCAGTTGGCGCGCCGCATGGACAATTTCCTGACGGCCGCCATAATTGAGGGCGATGTTAAAAATCACCGCGTCATTATCCTTGGTCAAGGCGTAGGCGTTCTCCACCTTTTGGCGCACGCGCTCGCTGAGCCCGCTGCGGTCGCCAATCACCCTCACACAGACGCCCTCGGCGTGGAGCTTGGCAATTTTTTTATCGAGATATTCCACCAATAGATGCATGAGCCCGTTGACCTCGTCGGCCGGACGGCGCCAATTTTCGGTGGAAAAGGCATAGACGGTAAAATATTTGGTGCCGATGGCCTTGATCGTCTCCAGCACCTCATCCAGCGCCTCCACGCCAGCATGATGCCCCGCCAGACGCGCCATCCCCTTGGCCGTCGCCCAACGCCCATTGCCGTCCATAATCACCGCAATGTGCCGAGGAATCGCGCCACCTGCAATGTCTTCTATTGTATGATGCTTGATTTCTGTCGTCATTTGACATCCCTCCATAAAATATAAGGACAATCAAATGTTATTTTATCATATTTTCTCACAAATTACACCCGCTCGTCGCCGCCAAGATATGAAGGCTTTGTGAAGATTTTTGCACGCAAAGCCACCGGCGAAAACTTCCCGGCAAAAACTTTCCAGCGCGAAAAAAATCGCCGCCCATTTCTGAGCAGCGAAAAATTGTCGTTCAAAAATTTGTGATGGAAAAGAACTCTTGCAGCCGCTGGCGATTTTCAGCTGTCCAGCCACCGCTCCATTTGACGGTTCCCTGCGCGATGAAAACGAAATAATTGCAGCACTGGGCAAGCAGCGCCGGGTCATGGGTAATGATGAAAAGGGTTTTACCCATCTTGCTCAAGGCGAGCAGATTTTTTGCCACTTCCATCATGTGGCGATAATCCAAGCCGCTTGTCGGCTCATCAAAAACCAGCACCTCTTTGTTGGACGCAATCGCGCTGCCAATCGCCACCCGCTGCTTCTGGCCGCCGGAAAGGGACATTGGGTGCAGCTCACTGAATTGAGACAGGTTTAGAGCGGATAGAATGTTCTCCGCCTGCTTTTTGTCGGCATCCTCATTTTCCCCCGGCAGGCTGAGCAGAATCTCGTCCGCCACGCTTTCTGTAAATAGCTGATGGTTGACGTCTTGCATAACCATGTAGCATTTGCGGAGACGCTGCTTCGCATTGAAGCGATCATTTCCGAGCTGCAAAATTCCCGCCGCTGATTTTTCCAAGCCACACAGACATCTGGCGAAGGTGGTTTTCCCGGCGCCATTATTGCCGAGCACGCCCACGATGCTTCCTCGCGGAACGGCGAGCGAGGGAATATTGAGCGCTTCCTGTCGTCCGTAAGAAAAGTGGAAATTGCTGAGCTGAATGGTTTCACTATTGACCTGCGGCTGCGCGCCATCAGGCGAAAAAGACGGCTGCAACGCACGCAGCCCCATTGCCCGCAGCTGCCCTTCCGGCAAAGCTGCGAACGCCGCCGCGGACATATCTGCGGCGATCCGCCCGTCTTTGAGATAAACCACGCGATCTGCCACGCCCAGCAAATAATAGAGGCGATGCTCCCCGACGATGATGGTCTTGCCCATGTTCTTCCATTGGGCGATGACCGCTCGCAAATCGGCAATCGTGGCCACGTCGAGATTGGATGACGGCTCGTCGAGCACAAAAATCTCCGGCGCCATCGCAGAAACCGATGCACAGGCAATTTTTTGCTTCTCCCCACCAGACAGGGCAAAGAGACTGCGATCCAACAGCGCTTGAATGTTGAGCTCGCCGACCACCTGACCGATGCGCTGGTAAATTGTGTCTCTTGGCAGCCCAATATTCTCACAGCCAAAGGCAATCTCACCGGTCGTATCCACCGTGAAAAATTGTGACCGTGGATTTTGAAACACGGAGCCAACCATTTTTGAAAGGGCGTGGAGTGGCGTGGTGGCTGTATTTTTCCCATTGACGATCACACTGCCTTTCAGCTTGCCCGCATAGTATTCAGGCACAAGACCATTGATCAATCTCGTGAGGGTCGTCTTTCCGCAGCCGGATTCGCCACAGAGGAGCACAACCTGGCCATCTGGTATGGTGAGGTTCAGGTCATAGACGCCGCTTTCCCGCTCGCTGCTTTGGTAGGAAAAGGTAACATTCTGAAATTCGATCACGAAAACACACCTCCCCAGGCAAGCGCCCATACCAAAAGCCCAAGTGACAACATTGCAATCACTGCGTCATAAATCGTAAAGCCAATATTGGCAATCGTCGTCCGCCGCGCTGGCCCGCCAAGGCCCCGCGTCAAAGCTGCGGCTGAGAGCTC
>JAUNGU010000088.1 GCA_030524315.1 Peptococcaceae bacterium | reverse complement strand
GACGAAACCCAGATTTGGCTTGCACGCCAAATCTGGGTTTTTCTACAGTCTGAGACGCGCACAGAATTGTACGCGTCTTTTCTATCTTTTCGGCCAGCCAGCCGGTGATGGCTTAGTTGTTTTCGATTAAGTCAGCGAGCTGAGCAAATGCATCGTTGCTGAGTTCTTCGTTGACTTCTGGAATGTCGCTCTTTGGCTTGGACTGTCTCTTTGGCTTGGCAGGAGCAGCCGGCTTTTCAACCGCTGGACGTTCCTTGAGATCCTTGATGGAGAGGCTGATGCGCTTGCGATCGCCATCCACTTCAAGAACCTTGACGTCAACTTCCTGGCCGATGGACAGTGCGTCTTCAACCTTGTCAACATGTTCCCAAGAGATTTGGGAAATGTGAACGAGACCGTCTACGCCGTCTGCCAGGGATACGAATGCGCCAAATGGTGCAATGCGGACAACCTTGCCCTTGAGGACGGAGCCTACAGGGAATTTTTCTTCGGCATTATCCCATGGGTTTTCGATGAGCTTCTTGAGGCTCAGGCTGATTTTGCCCTTTTCGCGGTCAGCGCTGAGGACGTACACTTCGATTTCGTCGCCAACGTTAACAACGTCGGTAGGCTGCTTCACGCGGCCCCAACCCATTTCGGAAATGTGGAGCAGACCGTCTACGCCGCCAAGATCCACAAATGCGCCGAAGTTTGCAATGCGTTGTACGCGACCCTTGAGAACCTGACCTTCTTCAATCTTATCCCAAAGCTGTTCGCGTGCTTCTTTTTCTTCTTCTTCGAGAAGAACGCGACGGGAAAGGATGATCTTGCGATTTTCCGGATTTGGATCAAATTCGATGATTTTGAAACGATAGGTGTTGCCAACGAAGGATTTGATATCGTCAACATATTTGGTGTCGAGGTGGGATGCTGGTACAAACCCACGCGCGCCGATGTCAACAATCACGCCACCCTTGACGTCGCTAACGACCTTGGCTTCGATAACGTCACCGTTTTCGAATTTTTCCTGGAGCTCATCCATTGCCTTTTCTTGGTCAGCACGCTTTTTGGACAAAACCATGTGGCCTTCGTTGTTTTCCATCTTAATAACCATTACTTGGATTTCATCGCCAACCTTGACGATATCTTCGACGTCTGGATCTTTTTGGAAGGACAGCTCCTTGATTGGAATAACGCCTTCAGATTTACCACCCACGTCAACCATTACTTCATCAGAGTTGATCTTTACGACTGTCCCTGTGACGATGTCATAGAGATTGAGTGGCTCTAAAGTACCATACCCTTGTTCCAAACCTTGTTCCATTGTTAATTCTTCCATCTTGTCAATGACCTCCCTAATTATCCAGTCAGGGGTCGATGCCCCTGCTGTTAAACCAATTTTATTGATGCCTGAAAACCAGCTGTCTTCGAGATCCTTGGCGGATTCGACATGCTTGGTTGCCACGCCGGTGTCTTTGCAAATCGATACTAGCTTGCAGGTATTGGCGCTGTTGTAGCCGCCAATGACAATCATCAAATCGACCTGCTTGGCCAGCGTGCTGGCATCAGATTGTCTGTCTCTTGTCGCTGCGCAGATGGTATTATGCACAGCCAGCTCATCAAGTTCTAATCCTTCCAAATAGGCAACGGCACTGTTGAACCGCTCTATTTTTTCGGTGGTTTGGGAAACAAGGCAAACCTTTTTCCCGTCCAGAGACAGACGCTTCAGTTCATCCAATTCTTTGAAAACGATCGCGGTGTTATTTGTCCAGCCCACAATCGCCATGACCTCAGGATGATTGCAGTCGCCCAATATGAGCACCTGATAGCCATCCTCGGCATGTTTCTGTGCGATTTGTTGGACCTTTTTGACCTTTGGACAGGTACAATCAAAATAATTGTGTCCATGCTGCTCGATTTCTTGGTAAACCGAAGGTGCAACGCCATGGGTACGGATGAGGACGTTTTTTTCGCCGATGGCGTCCAGATCATCATAGGACGTGATGCCCAAATCCTTGAGACGCGCCACCTCCTGAGGATTGTGAATCAACGGACCCAGCGTTGCAATCGGTCCCTTGCCTTCCTCAATGAGTTTTTCGCCCTTATTAATGGCGGCTCTTACGCCGAAGCAAAAGCCAGAATTGGGCGCCAGCAAAATTTCCATAGTTAAAAAGTCCTCTCAGTACACATGCTAACTCGATTACACTTTATTATACCTAAAATTGGCTCCAATGCCAAACATTATTTTGAAATAATCTCAATTATTTTTTCGAGCACGCCCTGAGCATCCAAATGGTCGGTGTCAATGAGGATGGCGTCCTCTGCTTTTTTCAGCGGCGCGATGGCGCGCGTCTGATCCTTGCGGTCGCGCTCGGCCAAATCCTTGACAAGCTCATCAAAATTTTGGGCGATGCCCTTTTCTTCGAGCTCCAGATAACGGCGACGGGCGCGCTCCTGGACGCTGGCGCTGATGAAAAATTTGTAGTCAGCATGTGGCAGCACGACGGTGCCAATGTCGCGCCCGTCCATGACGACGTCATTTTTTGCGGCGATGCGCTGCTGCTGGGCGGTCATCGCCTGGCGCACGCTGCCAAGGCTGGCGTAGGCGCTGACAATTTTTGCAATCTCGGGCTGGCGAATCGCCGTTTCCAGATCCTCGTCGTGGTTGTAGAGGGATTTTTTGCCATCATGCTCGCGAAAATTCAGATCCATCGCGCCCAAAAGCGCGTCCATCGCCGCGCCTTCCTCCGGCGCAATCCCCTCGCGCGACGCCAACAGCGCCACGCCGCGATACATTGCCCCCGTATCCAGATAGATCATCCCGTAATGACTCGCCAGGGCCTTGGCGAGGGTGCTTTTGCCGACGCCTGCCGGTCCATCAATTGCAATTTGCATCTCTTGCTCTCTGCCTCCTCAAACAATAATGCGATGTGCTAGTCCCAAGGCCACATCGTCCAAATATAATAAGCCAATGCTCAAAAATACCGCCACGCTCACGTGGTCCTTGTAGCGGGCGACGCCAATTTTGCCGCCGACGCTCATGCCGCTGGCCTTGGCTGCCACCTGGCTCAATGCATCGTGGGCCGCCCCTGCCACCGAGCCGTCGGCCTGCCGGGATTCTTCCTCGATGAGGCCCTCGCGCTTGGAGGCGACAATGATTTGCTCAATCATTTTGTTCATCGATTTGAAAAAATCGCCGCCCACATCGACGGCCGCCGTCAGAATACCCTCCTCGGCGTACTGGGCCTTGAGGGCGCGCTCGCTTTCGCGATCCTCTGACACTGCCATTCTCACTGCTGCCCGCGCCACGCGCTGGCTTTCACTGTTATTGTGCATGCTGTCGCTCCCTTTCTTTGATAGTCGCACTCGCCGCTCTTCCGGCGCAATAGCCTGTCGAAAAGGCGATCTGCAAATTGAATCCGCCCGTGTAAGCATCCACGTCCAAGACCTCGCCACAGGCAAAGAGACCAGGGATCTCTTTGACGGCCATGGTCTTTGGATCCACCGCCTTGACCGACAGTCCGCCGGCTGTGACAATTCCCTCAGCAAGGGGCCGCGTCCCTGAAATCGCAAAGGAAAAATCCTTGAGGCCGCCTATGATCACCTGACGGCTCTCCCGCGAAAGCTGATGCAACACCTGATCAATCTCAAGCCCGAGCTGCTCGGCAAAAACCGGTACCAGCTTTTGTGGCAAGAGACGGCGCAGCATCGACGCCAGCTGCTTGTTTGGCATCTCCTGGATTTCTCTGAGCAGGCGCGCATCCAGCTGGGCCTCGCTCAAGGCTGGCTTGAGATCGATGTGGACCATCAGGGGGCCGGATTTTTTTTGCCAATAGGCGGCACAATGGCCGCTGGCTGAAAGCACCAAGGGACCGCTCACGCCAAAATGGGTAAAGAGCATTTCCCCCTGCTCACTATAGAGGGGCTTTTTCTTATCACCCGTGATCGTCAGGCGCACATTGCGCAGGCTCAGGCCCTGAAGCGCGTGTACCCAGCTCGCCGCACTCACCAAGGGCACCAGCGCCGGATAGGGCTGCTCGACCTTGAGCCCGAGGGCGGCGAGCCAATCGTAGGCATCGCCCGTGGACCCTGTGCCCGGATAGGAGGCGCCGCCAGTGGCAATGATCACCGCGCGGGCGCGCAGCACCGTGCCATCCGCACAGCTGACGGAGAAGCGACCGTCCTCGGGATGCACGCCCGTGACAGCCGTGTCCGTTTGCATCACCACGCCCTGCGCCTTGCAGGCCTGCACGAGCACATCGACAATATCCTGGGCGTGGTCGCTTTCCGGAAAAACGCGATCACCGCGCTCGATTTTGAGCTTGCAGCCGCGTTTTTCAAAGAAGGCCATCACCGCCTGATTGTCAAAGGCAGCCAAGCTCGAATACATAAATTTGGGATTGCGCCGAATCGACCCCAGAATCTCCTCGTGGCTTTTGGCCGTCGTCACATTGCAACGGCCCTTGCCTGTGATGCGAATTTTGCGCCCACAGCTGGGCATTTTTTCGACGAGCCGCACCGCCAGTCCATTTTGCGCCGCCACAGCCGCCGCCATCATGCCGCTGGCACCGGCGCCAATGACGATTAAATCCTCCATATGCTCACCTCCGCTCAGATAGTTCTAGGATACCACGGCTCATTCCTTGCAACAACGATTTTTCTCGCTGGAAAAACTTTTTTTCGTCATTTTTTCTGGCTGTCCACAGACACGCGAAAATTTTCAAACACAGCAAATCTGCCAGCGATAAATTTATTTATGACACATTTTTTGCAAATATGATTACAAATTCGCCCGAAAGCCTTGAACGCCTGTGAGGATTATGTTAATTTTATATTACCGTTTAATTTCAAGGAGAATCGCTATGACTAACAATCAAAAATTATTGGCCTGGGTCGATGAAATGACCACCCTTTGTCAACCAGATGATGTCGTTTGGTTTGACGGCTCCAAGGAACAACAGGATCAAATTTTAGAAGACCTCAAAAAGCGTGATGCCATCATCACCCTCAACCAGGATAAACTGCCAAATTGCTATCTCTTTAGATCCCACGTCTCTGACGTTGCCCGCGTCGAGGAGCGCACATTCATCGCCAGCGCCTCCGAAGAAGACGCCGGTCCAACCAACAACTGGTATGAGCCAACGGCTCTCAAGGAAAAAATGCACGCCCTCTACAGCGGCTCAATGAAGGGCCGCACCCTTTACGTTATTCCATTTTGCATGGGCCCTATCGACAGCCCATCTTCGCGCATCGGCGTGCAAATCACCGACAGCCCTTACGTGGTACTCAACATGAAAATCATGGCCCGCACCGGTCAGCCAGTGCTCGATCGTCTCGGCGATGACGGATTTTTTGTGCCATGCCTGCATTCTGTCGGCTATCCATTGACAGATGGCAAAGAAGATGTCGCTTGGCCATGCGCGCCAATGGAAGAAAAATACATTGCCCACTTCCCAGAAACCCGCGAAATTTGGAGCTATGGCTCGGGCTATGGCGGCAACGCCCTCCTCGGCAAAAAATGCCTGGCCTTGCGCATTGCCTCTGTCATGGCCCGCGACGAAGGCTGGATGGCCGAGCACATGCTCATCTTAAAGCTCACCAATCCGGAAGGCGAGGTGCGCCATATTTGCGCCGCCTTCCCAAGCGCCTGCGGCAAAACCAACCTGGCCATGCTCGTGCCAAGCCTTTCCGGCTGGAAGGTCGAAACCATCGGCGATGACATCGCCTGGCTCCACATCGGCAAAGACGGCCGCCTCTACGCCATCAACCCAGAAAACGGCTTCTTTGGCGTCGCCCCTGGCACCTCCATGCGCTCCAATCCAAACGCCATCAAAACCATCGGCAAAAACACCATCTTCACCAACGTCGCCCTCACCGACGACAACGAGGTCTGGTGGGAAGGCCTGAGCCCAGCACCAGAGCATCTCATCGATTGGCAGGGCCAGGACTGGACCCGTGAGTCTGGCACCCGCGCCGCCCATCCAAACTCTCGCTTCACGGCGCCAGCCGCCCAGTGCCCAACCATCGCCCCAGATTGGCAGGCACCGGAAGGCGTGCCAATTGACGCCATCCTCTTTGGCGGCCGCCGCCCATCGACGATTCCTCTTGTTTACGAAAGCTTTAACTGGCAGCACGGCGTCTTCCTCGGCTCCATCATGGGCAGCGAAGTCACCGCCGCCATCATTAGCGACCAGCTCGGTAAGGTTCGCCGCGATCCATTTGCGATGCTGCCATTCATCGGCTACCACGTTGCCGACTACATCCAGCATTGGCTCGACATGGCCAAGCTCACCGACGAAAGCAAGCTGCCAAAAATTTATTCTGTCAACTGGTTCCGCAAGGACGAGGACGGCCAATTCATCTGGCCGGGCTACGGCGAAAACATCCGCGTCCTCGAATGGATCTTTGAACGCACCGCAGGCCAAGCCGGCGCCAAGAAAACCGCCATCGGCAACGTGCCAAACATCAAAGACCTCAACACCGCAGGCCTCAACGTCTCCAACGAAGACGTCGACACCCTCCTTGACATCGACAAGGACGCCTGGCTCACCGAAGCCCAATCCATCCGCGCCCACTTCGATTCCTACGGCCAAAAAATGCCACAGGTCCTCTACGACGAACTCCAAGGCCTCGAAGATCGCCTAAACGACATGGACTAACATAGTATTCTCACGCAAAAATAACAGCGCCAGCATCGTGCTCCTGCGATGCTGGCGCTGTTTGTCGTTGCGTTATTCATCCGTTAATCGTCTGGCCATTTCATTGATAAGGAATCTTGCTTCGCGCGTAAGGGCGCGATCCTTGCGATAGGTCACGCCGATGCGACACGTCCAGCGTTCGTCGCTGATCGATAGCGCATGCAAGAGCCCCGTCCGCAAATAGAGATTGTCCTGGGCGGCGCGCGCCGGAAGAATCGTCATCGCCCGTGATTGGGCCACGTAGCGCTTGACGCTTTCGCGATCCTTCATGCAAATCGCAGTGAGCTCAGCAATGTCACTGTGCTTGGCAAAAAGGGCGCGATCCTCCTCGCTGAAGGATTCCTTGTAATACACGTAGGGAAATTGCAGAATGTCTTTCATTGTCACCGATTGTTCATCGAAGAAGGGATTTTGCGCGCCCACGAGGAAACAAATTTCATCCTCATACAGGGTTTCAAATTCGAGATCGTGGTGATTCAGCTCCCTCTGAAACCGCGCTTCCTCGTTGCTGCAAATCATAATCACGCCCAAATCTGCCTCCCAGCGACCGACCTGGTGGAGCACTGTGTCGCCGTCATTTTCATCCAAAATAATGTGCAGCTCCGGCGAGGATTCAGAGAGCGATATCAAAAGATCCAGCACAAAATGCTCGCACACAAAGGGTACCGCCGAGAGAAAAATGCGCCCGCTCATGTGATCTGTGGCGACTTGATCCAGTGCACGCAGCGCCTCTACCTCTGCAAGAATGTGCTGCGCCTTGTTCACTGCTTGCTCACCAAGGCTTGTGAAAGTTACGCCGCGCTTGCTGCGGTTGATGAGATCAAAGCCCAGCTCTTTTTCCAGATCGCGAATCGCCGTGCTCATCGACGGCTGAGCAATGTACAAATGCTGCGCCGCCTTAGAAATCGAGCCTTGTTTCTTGATTTCCAGCAAATATTCTAGCTGTGTTAAACGCATGATAGCCTCCTCTACTCGCTCATAAAATTTCACGACACATCCCAAAGGGCTGCGACAGATTCTGCCGCAGCCCTTTTTTCTATTTAGAATAATCCTACCATATCCCAGTAGCCTGCCACAAGCAGCATGAGTACAAAGGATAAAATCATACGCACACCGAAAATTTTCAAGGTCGTCTTGGAATCCATGTAGCCCAGCCCAAAGAAGAACAGTACC
>JAUNGU010000087.1 GCA_030524315.1 Peptococcaceae bacterium | reverse complement strand
CGCTCACATAGAGTTCTGTCATCGATAAGCTGACCATAGTCCGTTTTTCTGGCGCGACGGTTGGCCAGAAATCATTTCTGAATGCGTAGAAAAACAAAAAGTCAGGCACATTAAATTGAAGGGGAAGGGCATCTAGCAAATGAGTATCCCCAACCTTGATATCATCATTTAAAGCAGCCAAATATTTTTTGAGATCCATTGGCAACCACCCCTTTCTTTACATACCTTTTTATTTTAGCACAGATTTCTAGGATTTCCTAATTATTATAATTGAATAGAAAAGAATTATATGCTCAAATTTTCTGCGTCAAAAAATTCAGCGCGTCATGTCGCCGTAACGAGAAATAAATGCCGTGATCATTTTTTGGAATTGCGGCTTCATCCGCTCGCCGGTTTCCAGCACCTCTTTTTCGCTGAGCTTTTGGTCCAAAACGCCAGCGGCCATGTTGCTGATCAGGGAAATGCCGCAGATGCGCATGCCCATTTGCCGCGCGCAGATCACCTCTGGCACCGTCGACATACCAACGGCGTCAGCGCCCAGCACGCGGAAGGCACGAATTTCTGCCGGCGTTTCGTAGCTCGGCCCCGTTGTTCCAAGATAGACGCCCTCGTGGACGCGCACAGAAATCTCATCAGCGATTTTTTTGAAGGTGTCGATGTATGTTCTATCGTAGGTATAGGACATGTCCGGAAAACGCTCAAAGCCCTCCTGCTTTGGCCCGATCAAAGGATTCGTGCCCATAAAATTGATGTGGTCGGCGATGAGCATAAAATCACCGACGGCGTACTCCAAATTGATGCCGCCAGCGGCGTTGGTCACAATCAGCGACTGCACACCCAATGCGTGCAAAATCTGAATCGGCTTAACGACATCACGCATTTCGTAGCCTTCGTAAAAATGCAAGCGTCCCTGCATGGCGACAATCGGCTGGCCGTCAATTTTACCAAAAAGAAATTTTCCCACGTGGCCAGGCGCCGTCGAAAGCTTCATGCCCTCGATATCCTTGTAGGCAATCTCGCCTTCAATGTCCATCACCTCTGGGATGCATTCGTTGAGTCCCGAGCCAAGAATGATGCCGAGCGTCGAATAATTTTTCCAATCTGAAAGATTCATGATTTCCCCCTTATAATAAGAAAGCGCACAAAAAGTGCGCTAAATTCTGTTGCTATATTTTCAAATGTTTGCGTACCGCAAAGCTACTGCCCACTGCCCCCAGGAATACACCGACGATGACATTGCCGACAAGCAGAAGAATCATCAGGTAGTTGTTGTTAAACAGTGGCAAAAATGGCAGGTTGGCAGAGATGTAGGAATAAATATTTTCATATCCCCAGTACACAAAGAGCCCTGCCAGTGCCGAACCGAGCGCACCAAGGATGACACCCTCGATAAAAAACGGCATGCGAATGAAGCTATTCTTTGCACCGACGAGCTTCATGATGTGAATCTCGTGCTTGCGGCTATTGACCGTCAGCTGAATGGTGATATTGATGAGGAATAGCGTTGCCAAGACCATCAGCAGAATAATCACGCCGCCGATGACCAGCGCCGAACGGTTGAGGCTCATGACATTGTCGACCAGATCCTGTCCATAGTTGACACTGTCGACGATTTTTTCGTTGGCAATGGATTTTGCCAGCCCTTCAATATTTTCCGCCTTGTCCACGGTGATCTGGAAGGAATCCGGCAGAGGATTATCGCCGTTCAAGGTTTCCTCCAAATCCAGATCGGTATTTTTCATTTCGCTAGAAAGGGATTTGAGGGCCTCCTCCTTGCTGACATATTTGACCGACTCCACATGGTCTGTCTTTTCCAGCTTTTCGAGGAGCTTGGTATTGTCTGCAGGATCTGATGGTTGCTTCAGAAAAGCCACAATGCGCAGCTGGTCCTCAATATCCTGCGACGCGTAGTAGCTGTTGATGGCCACAAGCGACGCCACACTCAACAACGTGAGGGTGATGGCAATGGTCAGGATCGTCAAAAACGAGAGCAGCTTATGGCGAAAAATCTGTCGCAAGCTGTCACGGAGTGAGTATTTAGTTTTCGTCAGGAACATCTAAATAATACCCTCCATTCATGCTGTCTCGAATAATGTGACCACCCGATAGGGTGATGACACGGTGCGGATGCTTGTCAACGAGGAGCTCATCATGGGTTGCCATGATGACGGTGGTACCGTTGGCGTTGATGGCCTCAAAGAGGCGCAAAATCTCCTCACCGTGGTTTGGATCCAGGTTCCCAGTCGGCTCGTCGGCAATGACAATCTGTGGCTTGTTGACGATGGCGCGGGCAATCGCCACGCGCTGCTGCTCGCCACCAGAGAGCTCGCGCGGATAATGGTTCTTGCGATCGGCCAAGCCTACGAAGTTCAGTGCTTCCTTGGTTCTTTTGACCACCTCTCGACGTGGCAAGCCGATGCACTCGCAGGAGAAGGCCACATTTTCGTAAGCAGAGCGGTCAGACAGGAGCCGAAAGTTTTGAAAGACAAAGCCGATTTTGCGGCGATAATATGGCAGCTTGCGTTTGGAAATTTTTGCCAGATCCACATTGTCGACGCGAATGGTCCCGGACGTCGCCTTGAGCTCTCTAATGAGCAGCTTGGTCAAGGTCGACTTTCCGGCGCCACTTTCGCCAACAATATAGAGGAATTCACCGGCGTCTATTTCCAAATCAATATTTGCAAGCCCCACAGTGCCATTCTTAAATTTGTGACTCGCATTGGTAAACTGAATCATTGTCTCACCCACTTTAAAAGAAGTTTATTTCAAGATTTCTTTTAAACGGTTCATGGCTTCTTGGGTACGATCTGGTGTATTAAAAGCGGTCAATCTAAAGAAGCCCTTGCCGTTTTCACCAAAGCCTTCGCCAGGGGTCCCGACAACCTGCGCTTTTTCCAGGAAGAAATCAAAGAATTCCCAGGAGCTCATGTTGTTAGGGCACTTGAGCCAGATGTATGGAGAATAGTGGCCACCTGTGTAGTAGATGCCCAATTCATCCAGGGTATCGGTGATAATTTTGGCGTTGGTTTGGTAAAGCTTGATATTTTCGAGAATTTCTGCATAGCCCTGCTCGGTGAAGACGGCTTCTGCAGCGCGCTGCACAATGTATGGGGTGCCATTGAACTTGGTGGACTGACGTCTGAACCACATATCCTTCAGCGACTGACCGTCACGCACCAATTCCTTTGGCACAACCGTGTAGCTGCAACGGGTGCCGGTGAAGCCAGCGGTTTTGCTCAAGGAAGCAATTTCGATGGCACAGGTTCTTGCCCCGTCGATGGCAAAAATCGTGCGTGGCAAACCGTCTTTGTCGGCAAAAATTTCGTAAGCGCTGTCAAAGAGGATGACGGCGCCGAGCTTGTTGGCATAATCCACCCAAACCTTGAGCTGTTCCTTGTTGTAGCAAGCGCCGGTTGGGTTGTTTGGCGAGCAGAGATAGATGATGTCTGGCTGCGCGTCGCTCATGAGGTCCTCAGGCATTGGCAGAAAAATGTTGCCTTCGTTGGCGTTGAGGAAGCTGACTTGACGACCGTCCATGATGTTGGTATCGAGATATACTGGATAGACGGGATCAGGAATAACCACATGGCAATTCTTGTCGAAAATATCCAGAATGTTGGCGATGTCGCTCTTGGCGCCGTCGCTGACAAAGATTTCGTCGGCATCAACATCTGCGCCCAAGGTCTTGTAATATTTTGCCAACGCTTCGCGCAGGAACCCGTAGCCCTGTTCAGGACCATAGCCCATGAAGGTTTCTGCAACAGCGTTTTCATCGACAGCCTTATGCAGAGCTTCGATGACAGATTTTGCCAATGGCTTGGTCACATCGCCAATGCCGAGCTTGATCACGTCAGCATCTGGATGGGCTTCAGAATAGGCACGTACCTTCTCTGCAACCGTTGAAAACAGATAGTTGGCTTTGAGGTTTGAGTAATTGGTGTTGATCATTTTACAACGTCCTTTCATTATTAATCGATGATCTTATTCCTCTGGAAAAACCAGTTGAATGCGTTTTTTGTTGAGGCTGATATCGACCTCTTCATATTCGCCGGCGTATTCACCGTCCAGGGTCCAGGCCAAGGGCTTCGTGGCAGTGATTTTGAAGCGTTTGCCCTTGACGCTGCGAATACAATCATTGTCGTATTCTCTGATGTTAATAGAATGGATGAGCTTTTGCAGATCAAATGGCGTCGTCGGACTCTTGATGAGGGTCAGCTCAAAGCGGCCATCGGTGAGCATGGATTTTTCCGTATCCTTGAATTGCAGAAAACCACCGATGGATTTGGAATTGGACACCGCCACCATAATAAAATTGCCCTCGATGACCAGCTCGTCATCGATTTCTATTTTGAGGGAAATGGCATCCGACAAGTCGGTGAGCTTTTTGGACGCTTCAAGAAAATAGGCGTATTTACCGAGCATGTTCTTGAGATACTGCGGCGTCGCGTAGGAGACCTCCGTAAAGGCGCCGGCAGCAGCCACGTAGCTAAAAATCTCGCCATTGAAGGTGCCAAAGTCGTAATCCTGCGGCACCGATTCGAGAATGGTTTTCGCCGCTTCTTGAATGTCGCTCGGAATCCCCAGCGAATGCGCAAAATCGTTGACCGTCCCGGCCGGAATGCAGGCAATTGGCGCGAAGGTTTCATCGCTTGCGGCGATGCCGTGCAAAATTTCGTTGAGGGTGCCGTCGCCACCACAGGAGACGATCAAATCATAGCCCAAGCCGTGATGGGTGATATAGGCAGTAGCATCCTGTGCTTTTTGGGTAATGTAAACGGTGTTAATGTATCCCGCTGCGTTGAATTGGCTGAGAATATCCACGAGATTTTCCTTCATCACCATTTTTCCGGCATTGGGATTGACGATAAATAAGGCTTTTCTCACATCATTGTCCCCCTGCATTTTCTTTATGCGCCCGCGCTAAGAGCGGACGATATTTCTCAAATGCGGCTTCTCGGCCGCTTTCAAAAAAGCGAATACGCTCGGACAATTCTTTGCGGTCACCAGTCGCCTCAGGGAGGTAGGTTGCCAAATAATTCACCGTTCCCTGGTTGCCATCGATGACCGGAATGTCTCGACCTGTTAAATTTAGCATAATATTTTTTATAAGTGTTTTATAAAAGGTAAAATGTGTGCAACCCAAAACCACCGCTTTGACCTTGTCGAGATTTCCTGTGGCAAGGGCCTGCTCTGTGTATTCCTTGACCGCCTCGCCATCAAAGGTGCCCTGCTCGGCAAAGCCAACGAGCCCCTGCAGGGAAATTTCATCCACGTTTTTGTCAATGTTCAGCGCGCGGATGAGGTGATCCAATTTTTCGAGCTTGAGGGTCAAATCTGTCGCCGTGACAAAAATTTTGTCCTCGTCCGGATTTTCGATGAGGCCAGACGCCACCTTGACGGCTGGCTCCATACCAAGGATTGGAAAAACATATTTTTCGCGTAAAAATTTTGCCGCTGCGCTGGTCGCCGTGTTGCAAGCCAAGACAATGATGTCGGCGCCCTGCTCGTGCAAAAAGCGTACGGCCGCATCCACATAGCCCACAATTTCCTCGCGGGTCTTGGTGCCATAGGGCACGTGGTCCAGATCTGCATAAAATAATAAATCCAGCGTCGGGCACTGGTCAGCAGCTTTTTCCAACACTGATATGCCACCAATGCCAGAGTCAAAAAAACCCACTGTCATTTCAAAACACCTCCGCTATTCGATGAGCCAATCGGAAACATCGACTCTTGGCGCGTCGCCCCAGAGAGCGTCGAGATTGTAATAGGTTCTCATATCCTTTTGGAAGAGATGGATGATGATGTCGCCAGCGTCAATCAGCACCCATTCCCCCTCCTGCTTGCCTTCGATTCGGAAATAGGAATCGCCGGTGAGCTTGAAATTCAATTCTTCGAGCTTGCGGCTGATCATATCTGCATGGGGCTTGTTCATCACAGTCGCAATGATAAAATAATCCGCCACATAGGTGAGCCCCTGCATATCCAACACAGTAATATCTGTGGATTTATTTTCATCCATCAAGCGGACAAATTCTTCAATTTGATTAGTCATCTAGGCTTTTTGCTCCTTAATTAGTATTGTATTTCTCAATTTAACCATATCTGCATGAATTAGTCTATTGGTTGACAGCAAATAGTCGATGGTTTTGTTGATAATTTCTGCCACACAGCGGTCAAGATCCGCCATCGCCAAATCGCGCAGCGCATCCAAATCGGGAAGCTTGCGTCCTGGCTCAATGTAATCGGCGATGAAAATAATTTTCGCCAGGGCGTCCATGTTGGGATCCCCTGTCGTGTGAAACCGAATCGCCTGGAGAATGTCCTCGTCGGTGACGAGCCCCTCTTCCTTGAGCACCACCGACGCCACCGGCCCATGCAGCACCTGAGGCATGTAGAGGGCGTCGCTCTGGGTCAGGAGATGATGCTCGAGAGCGATTTTGATTTGTTCGTCCACAGGCATTTCCTTGCAATAATCGTGCATGAGCCCGGCGATGCGCGCCTTACTGGCGTCCTCGTGATGCTTTTCGGCAAGGGCCACCGCCGTTTCTGCGACGCGCACAGAGTGCGCGAAACGTTTTTCGGATAATTGTTCCTGGATGATTTTTTTGTAATTCACAAGCGTCACCGTCCATACAAATGATTTTTGCAGATATAATCTGCCACCGCATCAGAAAGCAAGCCTTCCACCGATTTGCCAGCACGCAGACGCGCGCGCACAAGGCTTGAGGAAATCGGCAAGGTCTTGAGCGGCAAATGGTGCAGGGCAAATGCTGAGGCGTCCAGCACCGCGCGCACAGCTGGCGCAATTTGAAAAAAATTGGCCGAGCGGTCGACGACAACAAAATTCGCCAAAGTCAAAAGCTTTCGCCACTCGTGCCAGCTTTCGATGCTGTTAAAGGCGTCGGCACCCATAATGTAATAAAAATTTTCCGCCGGATACTGGCGCGACAAATAGTCCAGGGTGTTGACGGTGTAGGACGGCTGGGAAAAGGTCCGCTCGATATCATTGGCGACAAATCCCTGCGCGCCGTCCAAAGCCAGATGCACCATCGCCAGCCGATCCGCGAATGTCGTAATTGCATGATCGGTTTTGTGCGGCGGCACGTAGGCTGGCAAAAATTGCACCTGGTCTAAGCCAAGTGCAGACTGCACCTGGGCAGCCATATCCACATGGCCAAGGTGGATCGGGTCAAAGGTCCCGCCAAACAAACCGATTTTCATGTCTACTCCTTTTATAATAATCCTAAGTTGTCGCGGTGGATGACCTCGTCCTCGTAGAAATCCAGGCATTTGCCTTCGATTTCGCTGCTCTTGAGGCCCTTGATGCGCTCGATGCACATGGACGAATAGTTGCTGATGCCCTTGGCAAAGACCTGCCCGTCCTGATTGGCGACGGCGACAATGTCCCCGCGGTCAAAAGGCCCTTGCGCTGCGAGAATGCCACTCGGCAAAAGCGATCGTCCCATGTCCTTGAGGGCGCACTCGGCCCCGGCGTCAACAATGATCCGACCCTCCGGCTCGGAGCCGTAGAGGATCCAGGATTTGCGGGCGTGCAGCGGCCGGTGATTGGCGCGGAAATAGGTGCCAATGTGCGCGCCGCCGACAATGTCGTAAATCGCAGCGACGTCGCTGCCCGAGGCGATGACCATCGGAATCCCAGCGTTGGTGGAAATTTTTGCGGCGTCGATTTTCGTCTTCATGCCGCCGGTGCCGACGTTTGACAGCGCAGTGCCAGCCATTTTTTCGATGTCGGCAGTGATTTCATCGACGACGTCGATTTTTTTTGCGTCCTTGTGGACGAAGGGATTTTTCGTGTAGAGGCCGTCGATGTCTGTCAGGAGAATCGCCAGGTCTGCATCCACCAGC
>JAUNGU010000086.1 GCA_030524315.1 Peptococcaceae bacterium | reverse complement strand
TGATAAGGACCGTTTTGCGGTCTAGCTGTGCTTTGACAAAGGCAATGGTGCCACTCGTCCCGGCTTCCTTAGAAGCTGCTTGCCATACCAAATCATTTCCGCGATAAACATCTCCTCGAAAAACCTTGTCCATGTGATAGGTGTAGTTTTTCCCTTTTTCAGCCTTGCGAATAAAATTGTAGGGATTATCTGTAAACTTGGCGTTATACACATTACCGGCAATGATGTTCAAATACGCGTCATGGGCATGGTGCAAATCGTTAATGCTACGCACCTTAGTAATATCAAATTCCTGACGAAATTGGCTGGCAACGCCAGCTTTGGTAAAGACCACCTTTACCTCCTCACCAGGAAAAGCTTGCTGCAAAATCTGCGTGATCGCCTTCGTTCCCTGACGCGTCTCCACGATCTGACGATTGATAAATCCTGCCAGCTCCTCATCGGTCATTGGCGCAGAACGGCGCAGGCGGTTGTATTTTTCGTCAGAGATGGCATTAATATCCTTGAGATGCTTCCAGTGCGGCAGCATACGCTGGCGAATGTCCGCAGCGATTGGATAATGGCCACCTTTTCCCGCATTGTTGATCTCTTTTTTTACGAGAACCAAGTTATTCACCAAACTATCATCTTTGATAAAATGCTGGGGATAAATGTGATCAATATCGTAACGGGAATTATCCGACATGAGATTATCGATATCAATGGTTTCACCACTGTACATACATTTGCCCCGTTGCAACGCATAGAGATAGAGCTTGCGAATGCGAAAATCTCGCTCTTCGTGAGAGTCTATAAACTTTACCCATTCCTTGTCATCCTTATAGAGCGCCGACAAAAAGGCCTTGCGAGATTCGGAGCGTTTACCCTTATTACGCTGCTGCGTTTGTGCGTCATCTCGTGCCATTTCAACAAACACCCGCGTCGGTGCACCGCCTTGGATGGCTGTCACTTCACGCAAAACTTTGAGGGTTTGCCAAACCATTCGACGCACCGACGGCGATAGATAGAGGCCATCCAGATCTTCAACCGTCCACTCCGACAATGGTTTTTCGGCAATCTGCATTCTTTGATGAAGCACGTCTTTGTAGGTATAGCGATCACTCAGGAGCTCCATCAGATTGTCGGACGTATTCCACAGGGCATCAATGAGGGCGCGGTACTCCCCGTCTGCCTTGGACGCTCCTTCCATGAGCAGGAATTCTCTGGAAAGATTGCCCCACCCAGCAAATTTCATACCACTGATACACTTGATCTGTTGTGAGCTGAGTACATCACCATAATGTTCTGCCAATCGCGCACGGATAAACTTTTTATCATCGCCAAAGACGGTGCCCCAAAAAATAATTTGCTCGATCATTTCCTTGACGCTGTCTTTTTTGACATCCTCACCAAAGACGCCACGGAATTTTTCCAAGCTTGACAGAGAGGCCTTGAAATCGCCATCGATACCACTAAGCACACTTGTCGATGTTTCGTCCGACGAAATTAGGCCACGATTTCGCAGGTATTCCAGCAATTTTTTTCCTGTCACGCGCTTGCCTGTTTCAAAGAGATCTGTATAAATCCCTTGCTTGACCTCTATAGATGGTTTCTCTCCATTGATTTTCAAATTATTGAGCTCATTGAGTACCATAAATTTTTCATAAAGGAGTGATTGCTTAGGAAGGGTAGATTCTTCTTGCAAATACGTACAATGACGCACCATACGCAATATGAAATCTTCTGCCGCTTGATGGGTGTCGATTTTTTCTTCGAAATTCCATGGCAAGATACGCCCTTTTTCCTGGCCAGGACGACGCTTGGCCCAGACATTGTAACCCTTTTCTCCAGCATGCTGTTGTCCCAACGGGCCGACGTAATAAGGAATCTGGAAGGTAAAAAGCGCCAAAATCCGCTCTGCTACAGTTAAGCCAGATTCATCCACCTCATTCAAAAATGGTAAATAACCCGCAGCATTATCCAAAATCACCTTGAGCTCTCTAGCGTGGACTTGGTTTGGAATAATGCCATTTTCACCTGTCAGCTGTTTTGGCAAGAAATCGCCGACTTCAATTTTATCGAAGATTTCCTGCACGTCTGGATCCTCATGGGCAGCTGACGGAAGTTTCCCCAGCACTTTCTTGAGATTTTTCAAGAAATCGTCACTACTTTTGCCCTTGCCGCCATTGCGTCGGACTTTTGTCTCCTTATAATTGACACTGCCCACATAGGCGCTATAATTATTATCGCTCATAGTGCGAAACATCTCATGATATGCATGGCGGTCGTATTTCTTGAGGACATATTTGAGCTGATACAAATCTGCCTTGTGGGCATTGTACTGATTGACGCGGGCCATAGAGAGATACTTTTCTCCTGCCAGGATATGCGCCAAGAGGCCAATATCGTGAACCTCCTTAGCTGCCGCAAGCAAGGCAAAAGCTTCCTCTCCAATGAGCTCCACCGCTTCAACGGCCTTCTCCTCGTAGTCGCTGTCCCTGAAAGAGAAACTAAATTTCTTGTTGTCTTCGCCCAAAACCTCCTCGCCAAAAATTTTGGCAAGCGTACCCTTGAGGCCACAAATCATTGTCAGGAGTTCATATGCCGGCTTTTCATTCTTGCTTTTCTTGTTAATCCCCAAGAGCTGAGTCGCATTTTCCAGAATCCCTTTACGCGAAAGGCCACGTTCACTCAAGCACTGTTCCAACGCTACTGGATCAACGCTCTGCGGAAAATAAATCTCTTGGTATTCTGCCTCATCCAGTAGCGTCTGATAAGCTGCCGCCATATCGCTGCCACTGTCCGAAAGATCCAGACCTTTATTGAGAAAATGGCCGCGACGTTTGAATAGATTGAGAACGGCCAAATAAACCAAGCGCACGTCATGGGGTTCTGTCGATTCAATGAGTTCCTTGCGCAAATGAAAAATCGTTGGATACTGGTCGTAGTATTCCTTATCTGTGAAGAGGCCATCATTAAAGAGCGCAAATTTTTGCTGGTTGTCTGCAGAGCGATCTTCTTCGTAATACTTGCTTTCCTCCAAGCGATGGTAAAAGCCCGGATCCACCTCGGCAATGGCATCCTCAAATAGTTCTTTGAGCACACCAATGCGCGCCACCTCACGCTGTCGACGTCTACGCGCCACGCGATACAATCTGCGCTCTGCAGCAGTCTGTGCCTCGTCAAAAAGGCGCACACCCCACATGTCCTTGCCCTTGGCACGCAGGAGTTTGTATTTGGTATCCGTTACCGCCCAACCCACAGAATTAGTACCCATGTCAAGACCGATATAGTACTCATTATTCATAAATGACCTCCTTTTTATTAAAAGCCAAATTTTCTTACTTATTTTCTTAAGCTTATAATACTGTCTTATTGAATATTTTGCAATCATTTGTTTTTTTCATCAACACACTTTACAAACGCCTCTCACCTATGTTATTCTACCTATGAAATTACAAGGTGAGTGCAAGTAAGGATTCATCCGATTTCGTTGGCTCGCATTGTGCGACGAATAGACGCCTACAAAGAATACAGCGTATGTATTTTTTGTAGGCGTCTATTTTTGTGCTCAGAAATCATTTTCCTCCCCTCCCTCGCCAATCTTAAATATATTCAATATTCCCCTCTTTAGCTGGTCTTAAGTGTCTCCTTGTATTGTGTATGTAAAATTTAGGTAAAGGAGTTGCGAGCGATGAAAAATAATGGCACGTTTCGGCATGAGCTGAAGTACCAGATTCCTTATGGGGATTATTTGGCGATTCGTCAGCGCATCCGTCCTGTGATGAAGCTGGATAAATTTGCTGGCAGTACTGGGTCCTATGTGATCCGCAGCATTTATTTTGATAATCTGTATGACAAGGCCCTTCGCGAGAAGGTCAACGGGGTGCAGAAGCGCGAAAAATTTCGCATTCGCTATTATAACGATGATTTTTCGTTTATCGTGCTCGAGAAAAAAATCAAGATCAACAATCTCAGCATGAAGGTGGACGCGCGGCTATCCGAAGCAGAGTGCCGTGCTCTGTTGGATGGTGAGACGGATTGGATGCTCGAGCATCCAGGTAAGCTGGTGCAAGAGCTTTATTGCAAGCTACACACCCAGCAGCTGCGGCCAAAGGTGTTGGTGTCCTACGTACGCGAGCCGTTCACCTATGGCCCTGGTAATGTGCGCGTGACCTTTGATTCCCATTTGCGGAGCACGCTGTTTCACCGGGATTTTCTCGAGGAGAAGGTCTCGGATATTTTGGTCAACGACAATCCCAGCGATGTGATTCTCGAGGTCAAATACGATGCGTTTTTGCCGGATATTATTCAGGATTTATTGCAAACGAGTGGGATTCGTCAGCGCGCCTTTTCAAAATATTGCGCATGCAGACGTTTCGGCTAAATCTAGGAGGTTACGATGAGTTTCAACGATATTTTCAAATCCAGTTTTCTGGAGAGTGTTTCTGAGTTTTCGCTGATCGATACGATTCTCGGCATGGGGATCGCACTGATCATTGGTCTATTTATTTTTGTCATTTACAAGAAAACTCTGACCGGTGTCATGTATTCCAGCGGCTTTGCGCTGACGCTGGTTGGTCTGGCGCTGGTGACGACGCTGGTTATTATGGCGGTGACGTCTAACGTCGTCCTCTCCCTCGGGATGGTCGGCGCGCTGTCGATTGTGCGTTTTCGCGCAGCGATCAAGGATCCTGTAGAAATCGTCTTTCTCTTTTGGTCTTTAGCGACGGGGATTGTCATTGGTGCCGGGATGATTCCCCTGGCGCTCTTGGGCTCGGCGATCATCGGTGTGATCCTTCTGCTCTTTGCCAATCGCAAGATCCACAACAATCCCTACATTCTCGTCATGAACCTTGCAAATGAGGACGCTGAAAACAATGTGCTGAGCGTTCTCGACAAAAGTGTCAGCCAATACATTGTCAAATCCAAGACCATCAACGCTGCCGGCATTGAGCTTACCGCTGAGCTGCGCACCAAGGACGCGACGACGGCCTTTGTCAATCGCATCCACGAAATCGATGGCGTCGAAAATGCGACCCTTGTCAGTTACAACGGCGAATATGTATCCTAACGGAGGCGACCGACATGATCACCAACAAATACATCACAAAAATCATTGCCGTGATCATGGTGTTGGCGTGTGCCCTCTGTCTTGGCGCGATGGCATTTTCCGATGAGCTGTCAGAAGCGCTCGGAGGCTCGACAGTGAACCTGTCCTACGAATCAGAGCTTTTTGATACCTCAGAGCCTTTGGACATTAACATTGTCATCGATGAGGACGATTGGAACGAGATGCTCGAAAATGCCATGTCTGAAACCTATTACGAGTGCGCCATCGAAATCAACGGCGAGACCTTCTCGCGCGTGGGCATTCGCCCGAAAGGCAACACGAGCCTCATGTCCATCGCCAACGATCCGGACACGGACCGCTACAGCTTCAAGGTCGAGTTTGACCAATACGTCGACGACCAGTCCTGCTACGGCCTGGACAAGCTCGTGCTCAACAATAACTACGCCGACGCCACCAACATGAAGGAAGCCCTCGTCTACGACATGTATCAGTTTCTCGATGCCGATGCCTCTCTCTACAACTATGCCAAGATTTCCGTCAACGGCGAATACTGGGGCGTCTACTTGGCGTTGGAGGGCGTTGAGGACAGCTTCATGCTGAGAAACTACGGCACCCAAAACGGCGATCTCTATAAGCCGGAAAATATGGGCATGGGAGGCGGCGGTGACGAAAATGGTGCCCAGATGTCGCCACCTGACAATGCTGGCGGCGAGATGCCAGCGGATTTTGATCCATCACAAATGGGAAATCCGCCAGACCAAGCGGCCACTGATGATGGCCAAGCCGCTTCCTCTGAGGAGGCAACAAGCAACGGCAATGAGGCCTCGGCTCAAGGCACAGCGCCTGGCGGTGATCCACCAGAGGGTGGCGAAATGCCTGATATGGGCGATTTTGGCGGCGGCATGTCCAGTGGTGGCTCTGATCTCAATTACACAGACGATGAGCTGGACAGCTACTCCTCCATCTGGGACGGCGCCGTCACCGACAGCACCGACAGCGACCACAAGCGCGTCGTCACGGCGCTCAAAAATATTTCCGAAGGCAACGACCTCGAGAAATACATGGACATCAACAACCTGCTCAAATACATGGCGGTGCACATTTTCTCGGTCAACGAGGACAGCCTCTCAGGCATGATGGCCCACAATTACTATCTCTACGAAACGGACGGTCAGCTCAATCTCATTCCTTGGGATTACAACCTGGCCTTCGGCGGGATGGGTGGCATGGGTGGCGGCGGTCAAAGCGATGGCGCCACGAGCGTCGTCAACTCAGCCATCGACGATGCCTTTGACGGCACGGAATTTTTTGATACCCTCATGGAAAATGACGAGTACCGCGAAAAATACCACAGCTATCTCGAGCAGCTCGTCAACGAATACGTGGATGGCGGTGGATTCGAATCCTTCTACAACCGCACCCGCAGCCAAATCGACAGCCTCGTCGAAAGCGATCCAACCGCCTTCTACACGGCCGACGAATACGAGGACGCCGTCACCATGCTCAAGGAAATCGTTGCGCTGCGCGGCGAGTCGATTCAAGGCCAGCTCGACGGTACCATTCCTTCGACCGACAGCGAACAGCGCAATTCCGACACCCTTATCGATGCTTCTGACCTCGACACCAGCGTCATGGGCACCATGAGCCAAGGCGGCGGTGGTCAAGGCGGGCCGATGGGCGGCGACGAGCCTGGCGCAGCTTCTGGCGATACACAGCCAGGGCAAGCTGCTGATACAGACATAGCTGATGCTAATGAAAATGCAGCAGCAGATACCGAGACGGTAGCGACAGCCGCTCGCGGTAGCAGCTACACCCTCGTCTCCCTCACTGCATCCACCGCAGAAAATGCAAGTGACTCAGCGAATGCAGCAGCTGCCACAAATGATTCTGGAGATGCCGCTGCCCAAGGGCAGCCGCCAGCAGCTGGCAATATGCAAGCACCGCCAAATGAAGCTGCACAAGCATCTGGCGACAATGCTGCCAGCGCTGGCGATGCGAGCAGCACTGATACAACAGCCACAGATGGCGCGGATGCCCAGGCCGCAGGCGGCCAGCAAGGGCAAATGCCCGACTTTGGCCAAGGCGGTGGCGGGATGCCCGGCGGCATGGGTGGTGACACCGCCACTGACAGCGGCAATACGATGATGAGCAATCTCATCATGATTGGCGCCACCCTCGCGATTTTGCTCGTGGTCTTCTTCATCGCTCTGTTGTATCGCAGACGTCCGCGAAAACGCTATCCATTGAAAAAATAGCCACTCTCCTCCATGCTTCGCAGACGCCCGCGACAATTTCATATAAAAAAGAAGCCGATTCAACCGCTGCGTCTGCAGTGATTGAATCGGCTTCGTCCATTTTATGAGAAAGCTGTTAGATTTTGAAATATTTCACGCCATTTTCGAAAATCGGCTGAAGCTTATTGCCAGGGACGTTCTTGGCAATGTTTTGACCAACGCGTTCGCTGTGGCCCATCTTGCCGAGAATGCGGCCATCTGGGCTGGTGAGCCCTTCGATGGCGGCGTAGGAGCCGTTGAGGTTGTACGGCATATCCAGTCTCGCCTGGCCATCGCGGTCCACATACTGAGTGACGACCTGCTCTTGCGCAAAGAGATGGCGCAGCGTGTCTTCGCCTGCAACGAAACGGCCTTCGCCGTGGGAGAACGGAATCTGATAGGTCGTGCCCACTTCCATACCGGCGAGCCATGGCGAGTGATTGCTTACCAGCTGGGTCAGCGCGTATTTCGACTGATGGCGGCCGATGGTGTTGAAGGTCAATGTGCAATCATTTTCCTTTGGGTCAATGATCTTGCCGTATGGCAAAAGCCCCAGCTTGACCAGCGCCTGGAAGCCGTTGCAAATCCCAAGCATGAGCCCATCGTTGACAGTCAAGAGGCGCTCG
>JAUNGU010000085.1 GCA_030524315.1 Peptococcaceae bacterium | reverse complement strand
GCCCAGCCGGCCAAAGGCGACGCCGTCTACGAAATGTACAAGCAGTACGACGAAATCACCAGCAAATACGCCGAGGCCAAGGCCCAAGGCTATCCCAATGAATTCATCCGGTACAACGATCTGTCCTGGATCACCGGCGGCGACCATTTGAGCTACGCCCTCGTCGATTTGGCCAATGACGGCACGCCCGAGCTGGTCATCGAAAACATCGACACAGCGACGATGGCCCATCAGGAGTATCTCATTGATCTCTTTGGCTATGAAAATGGCCAGGTCCAGCGCATTTTTGACGGCACCAAGCACATGACCCGCGCAGTTGCAAGCTATGCCCTCATGGAAAACGGCATCATCCGACAAGTGGCTGAGCCGACAGGCGCCTCGACGGTGACGTCCTTCTATAGGGTCGCGCCAAATGGCATCACCACCGAGTGGCTGGGGACCGTTGAGCATGACACGGAAGATGCCCACGGCTACTACCAGCACAGCGAGGACTACAACGACAGGTGGGCCATCAACGAGAGTGACTACAATAGCTTCGTCAACCAGTATGACTACGACGACAGCCCAACCTGGTACCCAATCGAAGACAGCACGCCGATTGAGCAAGCCATGATCCAGCATCGCGACATTGCCGTCATCGTCGACGGCCAGACGCTGGACCTCGATCAAGCGCCAATCATCCAAAACGACCGCACCCTCGTGCCAATGCGCGCCATCTTTGAAGCCCTCGGCGCCAGCGTGCAGTGGAACGGCGCTGACCGCACCATCACCAGCACCAAGGGCGACACCACCATCACCCTCGCCATCGGCAGTAACACCATGCGTGTGAACGACCAAACCATCACCCTCGACGCCCCCGCCCAAATTACCGCCTCCCGCACCCTCGTCCCAATCCGTGCCATCGGTGAAGCCCTCGGCGCAGATGTGCAATGGAATGGCACCGACCGCAGCGTGACCGTAACAGCGAAGTGAGGCCCGGACGATAGTTGCTTAGAAGGATATCGTTAAGCATCACGCAAAATACACCCTGCATCGCTATTCTCGTTTCATCAGCGTCGTATTATGTTATAATTAACAATATAATCCAACGCAGGATGGGGTGGAATGATGAGGATTGAGCAGCTCAAATATTTTTTGGAGGTTGCACGCTCCGGTTCAATCAATGCGACCGCGCAGCAGCTCTTTATATCACAGCAGGGCGTTAGCGATGCGCTGAAAAGAATGGAACAGGAACTCGGCGTAAAGCTTCTTAATAGAAGCAAAACCGGTATATCCCTCACTTTTGACGGTGAGCAGATCTATCGTTACGCGCAGGAGGTTGTTGAAGCCTACGATAAAATAGAAGCCTATATTCTCGGCCATCAAGCTGGACGAGAAGAGGATTCGGTGCTTTCTATTCTGACGAACCCAATGTCAATGTCAGCCTTTATGCCGGAGTTTTTAGAGCGATTAGAGTCGGTTTTTTCATTTTCAGATTTGCATTGTTCGGATATCGCATCCCTTGAGAAAATGAAGCAGCAGGTTGAGGGAGAGGATGTTGATTTCGGAATATTTATGTTGCTTCAAAATGACGAAAAAAAGATTCTCACAAGAGTATCTGAGAAAATAAAAGTGTATCGCTTGTTTGTTGATGAGCTGGTGGCCTGTGTGTCCAAAAATCATCCACTTGCAAAGCATAAAAGCATCTCTGCCACAGCGTTTAATCAAGCGAAAAAGGTCATCTGTGATGGGGCTTATTCATCTGAGCTCTATACAGACTCAGAGGCAGAATATGTGACGAACAATATGGATTTTCAGCTCAATCTCCTGCTAAAAAAGAATGTCGTCGCCGTCAGCACACGATATTTTTTCTCGAAAACATTTCCAGAGGATGCCATCGCAGCGCTTCCAATCAAACCAGCGTACAAGGTTTGCTATTATGTCATGCTACCCGTCCGAGAACAGTACAACGAAAAGACCTTCAAGGTCTTGCAGATTTTAGATCATTATGTAGAAGAGATCACAGGACAAAAAGCAGAATACAATTTGAATGAGTGGTCAATTTCTTAAGACACACAAAAAACGGTTTTGGATGTCCAGAACCGTTTTTTTGCTTGAGTGATATTTGATTAGCGTGTGCTTTAGACCAACAGCATGTTTAGTGGATAGGCGATGAAGATGTACACTGCGAGGGCGATAATTGCAAAAATCCATCCGAGAATGAGGGCGTGCTTTGCATCGACCCAATCGCTATTGCCAAAGATCATTGCCGAGTTGGCCGAAGCGCCAGGGGTGGCGACGGCGGTCATGATCATAAACATGAAGACGCAGCAGAAAACAATTGGTGGAATGCCATAGGAAACGGCAATTTTTACCAAAACAGGGCCAAAGACAATGAGCAGAATAAAGTTGTGGGTAACCTGCGTAGTCAAGCCCAAAACAATGATGACCAGCGCCATAAAGCTAAAGCCTTCGATCGAGCTAAGGAGCGGCATGATGAGCGCCATGAAAGAGGAGATGATTCCTGTTTCTTCCGCTTCGATGGCGGAGCAGATTGGCACCGTTGCGACCATCAGCAGAACAACATCCCAGCTGATACCTGTTGCAAGCTTGTCAAAGGGCACGGTGGTTTTCCCTTTTTCATTTTTTGGGAAACAGATCCCTATGATGCAGAGGGCACAAGCGCCAATGACAGAGATATTGGAGAGGATACCGGACAATGCCCAGGTCTTAGGTAAGAAGGTTGGTAAAACGATGATCAAAATGAAAAGGAGCAAATAAACCAAGCCGATTCTTTCGGATTTCGTCATTTTTTTATTGCGAAGATCGGAAAAATTATCATTTTGGATGTAGCTTTCCAGTTTGGAAATGTCCACTTTGAAAATGAAGCGGCCGACGAGCATGTACAAAATAATGAGGAGCACCATGATAATCGGGCCACTGATCAGCCAACCAAGGGTGGAATCGGCAGAGAAATCGACTGCCTGAGACATGAGGTTGATGCCCACCAACGAGAATGGCAGGAACGGGAACATGACGATGGAAAAGGTTGCAAAGAACATGATGCCGCAAACAATGAAGGACACATATTTGTCGCCTTTCTTCATGCCCGTTTCCTTGCAAATATTGAAGAATATAAACCACAGTAAGAGTGCTGTTGCAATATTATTGGTGATGCCGCCAACAAAGGCTGCAATAAAGAAAAAGAAGAAAGTCAGGCGCCAAGGATGGCCAATATTAATTTTTAAGCCGATGAAGCGGTTTGCGATAAAAGTCATCAAGCCGCTGCTATTGATGAAACTAAAAAAGGCGAATGTCATAAACAACATGAGAACGGTTTCATTTCCGAAGCCTTCGCCAAAAACGGCGGAAATGGTGCCGTATTGGGTTAGACCGAGCAAAATCATTCCTAAAAAAGATGGCCAAATAAAACCAACGGTGCACCAGCCATATATCGATCCCAAAAAGATCCCCAAGACCTCCATGCCATACTGTGTGATTTGGCCGACTGGAGGAACGAAACGGAATAAAACCATCAAAAGAATACAAATGATGCTGTTAATATAGTAGACCTGATTTTTGTTGCGTTTTTTAGCTTGTACCGTCATGGGAATTACCCCCTATCCCCTAAAAAGAAAGGAGCGCCGTCTTTAACGCCTGAAGCATGTCGATTAAAGACAGCGCTCAGTATTGCCAATATTAATTTTTTTATTCGTCGGTCAGAATCTGATAAGCAGGCGCGCCTTCGCATTCGTGAGGCATGCGCGTGCCAAGCAATGTTGCGATGGTAGGTGTCACATCAACTTCGCGAATGTATCTTGTGGTTTTGTAATTCGACTTGATGCCACGACCGGCAGCAACGAAGATTGGCGATACAGATGTGTGATTCAGCCCTTCAAAGGTAGAGAGACTGTCGCCGTGGTCGTGCAGATTTTGTTCGGCCTGGAACATGACAATATCCCCACATTCTGGGCCACCCAATCCGAGCAAGACGGCGTCTTTGTTTCTCAACGCGAGGGAAATCACAGCGCGGCCCTTTTCGTCACGCAAATCATACAGCTTGGAGATGATTTCCGCCTCTAAATCATATTGATCTTCCGGATCGACGATGCCATTTTCCCAACGTCCCTTGAGGTTGATATAAATGGAGTTCATTCTGCTGGCGATGGCTTTGGTTTTTGACCAGTCAATTTCCATGAGCGGTTTTCCATCGGCGTCATATTTGACCTCGGTGTAGCCCCAATCGCGCATGAATGTTGCGTCCACAAAGATCTGTGGCAAATAAGGCGACATGCCCATCTCGCTGATGACCAGCCCATGGTCAGAGACGAGAAGGATGGTCCAATCCTCATCCAAAAGATGGAGGAAGCGGCCGATGTAGTAGTCGTTCTGTTTGCAGATGTTGATCATAAATTCTTCGTGATCTTCCATTGGCAGGTCTCTGAATTTAGAATCCTCGCGGTAAACGGAAATCATATTGTGCTTCTGTGCGTCATCGTTGTGGATTTGAGAAAAGACGACTTCGACGCCTTTTTCTTCGATCATGTAGTGAATGGCATCGGCCCACCAGCGCATGGTGCGCATCCAGTTTTCTTGCATGCAATCCATCGCAAGCTGCTTGTCGTGGAAGCCGACATTAGAGACAGGCATTGGATAACCGACATTGTCAATAATGTCCTGATGCAGGGATTTTGGTGAGAATACAGAGTCATCCGCGGTGTTGAGTGCAGCCGACATCCAGATGCGAACGCTTTCGCCCTTTGGATCAATGTCCAGGACGCGCATATTGCGATTGACGGTGTAGGTAACGTCGTCCTTGATGACCTCATCAATCACCGCTTCTACAAATTCGTGATTGGTCATCGTAACAAGGCAGGCATCGTCTTTTTTGCTCTTGTAAATTTTGATGGTGTCATAATCGCCGGAATCACCCTTTAAGAGCAAAGCTGGGCGGCGCGTTTTGCCTTTAGAGGAAAGGATGACAAATTCCTTGGCATCTGCCGGAACATCGAAGGCCCATTTTTCTGCGTCCTTGATAGGAGAAAGGCTGGCGTCCAAGCTGACGGTTGTCATCGTCGTTCCCTCGAGCGCATCTGGCTCAAGACGAATAAAGTGGGTCTCCTTACCGGTTGCAGCTGCCAGAGATGGGCCGTCGCCGTCATCTGTTTCTTCCATATCAAGATCCGTGACCACGCAGAGCATTTGCGTCGTGCCAGCCTTGGTCTTGTAGGTGATGCTTGGAACGGAGGTGTTTGCAATGGCGATGTATTCTTCTTCGATTTCGCCGGTGGCCATACAAATACCTTCAGGATTTGTGCCGTCAATGACAAAAAGATTTTCGCTGTTTGAGCTTGGAGGCCAAGAAGAACCTGGCCAATGAAGAACGAGGGTCTTTTTCCCAGCTTCTGCAGTGACATTCCAGAGCTGTTCTGCACGGCAGAGTCTGGAGTCAATGGCATAATTGAGGGTGTCGAGTCTTTCGGGATCCTGGCGCCAGAAATCGGTGATGCCGTGGGTCATTGGATAGGTGCCGGTGGCCAAGGTGGTCCACATTGGTGGCGTGATGGTTGGCATCCCACCAAGAAGCACCAGATCCTCGCGGGCAGAGCCTTTTTCAAGCAGGGTCTTTAGGTTTGGCATGTAACCTTTTTCCATGTAGTACTTGGTCATTCGTGGGTCCATACCATCGATACCGATAACCAGTACTTTTTCTGTTGCTGCATTTTTCATAACACTCACTCCTTGTAAAGTTTTACGAACGATTCGTTGACTTGGGTTAGATCAGAGCATTGAATAAAATTAAATAATAGATTCTATCTATGGTTCAATTTTATGAAAATTCAGGTATTCTGTCTAACACGGGAACTTTACATTCCTTACCGTGTTTTCCTGCAAGATTCATCGTTTGCAATTTTAGGCTGCGTTAGCAGAGAGCGGTAGAAAGATGCTGAAAAAAGCTTAGGAAGCATTCAAAAATCTGGCGCGGTATGTTTATATGTGGTATTATTGCTGTAATGTCATAAAAAGGGAGAGATCACTATGAAACAGAGAAAAAAGGTAGCGTTTGCACTCATCGCCGGGCTTTTGTTGAGTCCCGTTGCCGCACAGCCAGCGGCTGCTGAAACGACGGTGGCGACGCAGAACGTCAAGGCAGATGCGACGTATGAGATGTACAAGCAGTATGAGGATATTGTCAAAAAATACGCCTATGCGCAGACGCTTGATTATCCATGGAATTACATGTTGGACAATGATCTTCAAATCATCAGGATGACGAACGCAGATGGCAAAAATTTGCACTACGCGTTAATTGATATGGCAAATGATGGCTTTCCGGAATTATTTATAGCAAAGGTTAATTCTGCATATGGTGGCAATGGGTATACTCTTTATGATATGTATGGTATTGAAAATGGTAAGGTCAAGAGATTAATTAAAGATATCCGAGGGGATTTTCGTAGTATCTATAGTGTGATGAATAATGGTGTGATCAGGGTAGATGGCCATGAGAGTGCACAAGGAGGTGTTATTGGTTTTTATAGTGTCGGTACAAATAGTGGAAGTGCCGTCCAAAAACAATATGTGGCCTATGATTTCTGGAATGGTGAAAAATATTACGAAGGGACAAATGACTATGATATTCGCTGGCGCATTTCTGCCAGCGAATTTAACCGCATTCAAGCCCAGTACCAGTACAACAACAATTTCCCGTGGTATCCGATTGACAACCGTGCGCCGATTGACCAGAAGCTGGCGCAGCATAAGGAGATTGCTGTCGTTGTCGATGGTCGGACGCTGGCGCTTGACCAGGCGCCGGTGGTGCAAAATAATCGCACGCTGGTGCCGCTGCGTGAGATTTTTGAGGCGCTAGGTGCTGATGTACAGTGGCTCGCTGCAGATCGCACGATTTTGAGCACGAAGAATGGCGTATCTGTGACGCTGCAAATCGACAGCAACATCATGTGGGTGGACGGTCGTCGGGTGCAGCTGGATGTGCCGGCGCAAATTATTGCGGGGCGCACGATGGTGCCTGTGCGTGCCATTAGTGAAGCCCTCGGTGCCGATGTGACCTGGTCGGCGACCCAAAAGACGGTGACGATTCAATCGAATTCGTGAGGCTATAGTCAGAATCTTTTTAGGATGCAGGGGGATAAAAATTGTATTAAAATGAGAGAAGCATTGACAGGGGTCTGTCGGTGCTTCTTTTTATTTGCTTGAAAGGTCGTGAGGCGTGTTGTTTCATCGCGAAAAGAAAGCGCCGCTGACACCGGAGGTGCAGCGGCAGAAGATGCTGACGATGCCGATTTCTCGGCTGATCTGGGGGATGATCATTCCGACGGTGCTGAGTCAGATGATTACGGTGTTTTATAATACAGCGGATACGTTTTTTGTGGCGCGCATTGGCACGAGTGCGGCGGCGGCGGTGGGGATTGTGTTTTCCTTGCAGTCGATTATGCAGGCCTATGGCTTTGGCATTGGCACGGGCGTGGGGAGCCTGGTCGCCAGATGCCTGGGTGCGGCGCAAAATGAGGCGGCAGAGCGCTATGTGAGCAGCTCGCTGGCGGCGGCACTGGCTGGCGCGCTGGTGATTATGGTGCCGAGCTTGATTTTCCTGCCGGAGCTGATGCGGCTGTTGGGCTCGACGGAGACGATGCTGCCCTACTGCGTGGCATACGCGCGGATTATTCTCCTGGGCTGTCCCTTCATGTGCCTGCAGAGCGTGCTGAGCTGTGTGCTGCGCAACGAGGGCGAGCCGATTTATGCGGTGGTGGGACTCGTCATTGGCGGCTTTGTCAATGTGGTGCTCGATCCGGTGCTGATTTTTGTGGCAGGCTGGGGTGTCAGCGGCGCGGCTGCGGCGACGGTGCTGGGTCAGATGCTGAGCTTTTCGATTTTGCTCTACGCCTTTCTGGCGGGCAAGAGCATCGTCAAAATCAACCTCCACAATATCAGCCGCGAGGGCAAGGAGTACATGGAGATTTTCACCACC
>JAUNGU010000084.1 GCA_030524315.1 Peptococcaceae bacterium | reverse complement strand
AGTTTATTTTGCGCCCAGTTTTCAAAGTCACTCATAGACATATCAGTGTAAGTTGCTACAAATGCACTATATGGACTTGCACAAGTCAATGCAACCTGATTTCGTCCATTTCTTTGAAAATTAAATTTAGACATAAATTCCTTGTCCAGGCGGAACAAAATATGGAATACTTCATCATTAGTTGTTACACAATCTGAACTCACAGAGCCACCCTTAAAATTAAAGACATTGGCTTTGTCATCTTCATCGGTAAGATTGCCGTAGATTCCTTCATTCAAAACGACGGTGGCAAAGCTGTTCCATTCATTATCCGTTTCGACAAAGCCTTTGAGATTGGAGTTGGTGATGTTGTAGATGGTGTCGATGGTCCAAATGTTGAGGGCGCACCAGCCATAGATGTTGGAGTCGGTGATATTGATAGTCGAGTCGTTGGTGTCACGAACACCGCCATTTTCTACACCAGCAAGATTGATTGGATAGCCAAAACCGAGAATCTGGCTGCCGTTAATAATGTCCACGGTTGCATGGTTCAGATTCCACAGGGAAATACCACGGCTATCGCCTTGGTCCGACCAGTTTTCGTAGGTTTTATCTGCTGGTTTTTTGGTACTTTGGATGGTGGTGTTATCCAGTGTGATGCCACCGGTGCCATCAAGGCCTTCATCAGTGAGCCAAATTCCGCGGTTGCCAACATTGAAGGTGCTATCTTCGAGCACGAGCTTGGTCGCTGCAGCATCAATTTTGATGGCACGACCATTCTTCTGCGTAGCATTGAGAGTCACACCATTCATTGTCAGATCAGAACCGTTTGTAACCTCAATGGCAACCTTCGTTGCATCATTGCCATCGTAGTTGATGATCCCACCTGTAATAGTCACATCATGGTCAATGATCAGGGTGTCTGTGCCAAGGTCTACGGTGCCATTAATAGTAATGGCAGTTTCACCGTTTGACAGCGCTGTTGTAAGTTCTGATTTGTCTGAGACATTTTCCGCTGCAAAGGCAGCTGGGACAAAGGCCGCAGTCATGAGCGCGGCCATGGCCATGAGTAGAAGTTTTTTCTTCATAGGATCTCTCCTCCTTGTTTTTTATTGAAGCGTTGAACAAAATCGCTACATTCATAGAGCAACAGCAGACGACGGTCAGCGTGCACAGACAAGTCGCAGCAGACGGCTTGCGGCCCTCCCTTCTATAATGATTGACAGACGCACAAAAGGACGCCACGCATCCGAAAAAATCGGCGCGCAGCGTCCTTTTGAAAATCTATGAAATTGCTCAGCACAAATGCAGACAGAGCTAGCGTCTGTCTGTCTGTCTGTCTGTCTGGATTGTATCGCGTGCGGTTTCATAATCAAGCCCTTCTTTTTTGACCAACACTTTCTTTCCATATATTATAACCGATGGTGTTGATTCTTTTCAATATTTTTTGCGCAAATTTTTCTCACTGACGCGCCAAAAATCCCGACAGGCTTACAAAAAACGTCCCATCCTGCGCATACTCAATTGTGAGCATCCACAGGATGGGACGTGTATCAGCTGCAAGCCTTATGCAGCAATATTTTCTTCTACTGAATAGATTTCTTCGTCGACAGCGGCGACGTTTGCATCATCGGTTACCACGGTTTCATCAGAGTTCACGGTGTTGTCATCTGCGGCGGTGCCGTCTTCGACACTGCTGTTTGCGGTGGTGTCTGCGGATTCGTTAGGAATCAAGACGACCCGGCCGGTTGTCGAATCCCATTCGATGCCACAGCCGATGGCTGCTGCCAAATCGCGGACCTTCATATAGTTGAGGCCGCCGATGAGGTAGGAGTTGATTTCGTAGGATTCACCGTCCACATAGAGCACCGGTTGGGTGAGCTTGGTAAAGACGGTTTCGGTGCCGGTGGCCTGGCCTTCGCTGCCGCTTGGCGCGTAGGCGCTACCGGTCTGGATGACGACGGCATGCTGATTGCTGTCATATTCGAGACTGAACTGGCTGCCGGTGCCGTTGATGATGTTGGCAAAATCTCTCAGACGCACATAGTTGTTGCCATCTGCCAGATAGGCCTGCATGCTGACCTGGCCGCCATTGAGGCTAACGGTGGCGGTGTGTGGCGAGGCGTAGGTGTAGCCCTCTGCCTTCTTGTCGCCGAGCACTTCAAAGCCGTAGCGTAGGAGCTCAGCCGAGTCGGTGATACGACCGCGCACGGTCGGTGCATTCATGGTGACGGTGATCAGGCGGCTGCCATCCTTGGTGGATGTGGCCACCATGCAGCTGCCTGCAGATGGGCTCCAGCCGGTCTTGAGACCGTCGACCTCGCCAACGCCTTCCCAATCGCCCTGCAAAAGCTCGTTGCTGGTTGAATAGGTGCGACCACCAAATTCAAAGCTGGAACGTTGGGCAATGTCGAGAATTTGCGGACATTCGTTGACAATTTTCTGCGCCAACTTGGCCATGGAGGCGGCGCTCAGGCGGCCGGAATCATAGCTTTCGGTGAAGCTGGCTTCGATGCCCATTTCCTGGGCCTTGGCGTTCATCGCATCGACGAAGGCGTCCTCGGAGCCGTAAACGAGCTCGCCCAGGGCAGGCCCTGCGGCACATGCCGAATAGCACATGAAGGCTTCGAGCATGTCCTCGACGGTATAGGTCTTGTCGTAATCAAATGGGATATTGGAATAACGAGAATCCCGAGAAAAATAATAGGTGTAAGTACTGATTGGCACAGGCGTGTCCATGCTGATTTGGCCACTATTGACCGCATCGAGCACCAGATAGGCGGCCATGACCTTGGTCATGCTGGCGACGGCGCGCACCTGATCGGCATTTTTACTCCACAATACCTCGCCTGTCGTTGCATCCATGATGATGGCACTCGTGCCACCAACCGATGGCGCCTCTGCCGCAGACGCAGCCGTTGCAGCGGGGATACAGAGCGAGAGTATCAATACGAGGCTCATTAATTTTTTGAACATTATACCCTCTCTTTCGCGTGCAGGGAAATTCCTGCGAAACAAAATAAGTTGCAGTTAAAAGGGTATCAAAAGATATAGACATGTTCAAACAACAATTTATTAACAGGATCTAATATATTGTGTGTCTTTCCTGTTACTTTTTTGTCAGATTAAGCCTCGTGCAAATAGCCTTTGTCACAAAAACTCAAATAGTCTGTGCCAAACTCCTCGCCCACAATAATATGGTCCAAAAGCTTCACGCCCAACAGCGCCGCCGCGTCCTGGATTTGCCGAGTGAGGATGCGGTCCTCCTTGCTCGGCGTCACATCGCCGCTGGGATGATTGTGGCCGACGATGATGGAGACGGCGTTTTGCCGCACCGCCTCGCGAAAAATATCGCGCAGATGGATGCTCGTGCCGTTGACGGTGCCGACAAAAAGCTCGCGCACCTCTAGCGGCCGATTTTTACTGTCGAGGTAGATGACATGGAAGCTTTCCTGCTCGCTGGTGCGCAGATTGCCGCGAATCAATTGGGACGCGGCCAACGAATCGGTGATTTGCTGCTGCTCGCGGCGGCCTGTGCGCATGAGACGGCGACCGATTTCGATGGCTGCAAGAAGCGTTGCCGCCTTGCCCTTGCCCACGCCCTTAAAATCGCAGAGGCTGCGCATATTGAGCTGGAGAAGCCCCTCAATGCCGCCGGATTGGCAGAGGATCTCATCGGCCAACGCCATGACGTCGTGGCCGCTGGTGCCGGTGCCCAAGAGAATGGCGATGAGCTCTGTGTCTGATAGGCTCTTGGCTGAGCCGCGCTCGAGGCGCTCCCGTGGGCGCAGCTCTACCGGTTTTTCCTTGACGCGTGTCGAAAACACCTTGTTCTCCATCATTGTCATCTGCCTCCTTTACAGGCACTCGAGATCCGCAAGCAGTTTTCTCACAAGGGCTGTCGGCAGCCCCACCACATTGTCAAAATCACCCTCGAGACGGGCAACAAATTTGCCGCCCTCGCCCTGGATGCCGTAGCTGCCCGCCTTGTCCATGGGCTCGCCACCGGCGATGTAGGCGGCTATCTCCGCCTCGCTCAAATCGCGAAAGGTCACGCGGCTCACCGCGTGGGCCGTGCGCGCCACGCCCGCTTCCTCACAGCAGATGGCGACGGCGGTGATGACCTCGTGGGTCGCGCCGGAAAGAAGCCGCAGCATCGCCGCGGCCTCGGCGCCATCGTGGGGCTTCCCCATGCGGCGCCCGTCCTTACAGACCAAGGTGTCGGCGCCAATGACGACGGCATCAGGCGCGCTCTTTGCCACCGAGCGCGCCTTTTCGAGCGCCAGCTGCTCCAGCGCCTTGGCCAAGGGCAGCGTCGGATCAAGGATCTCCTGTTCCAGACGCGGCGCCACGATGGTGAAAGCTTCAGACACCTCCCCCAACAGCGCCTGTCTGCGCGGTGAGGTGGAGGCCAATATTAGTGAACGTTTCATCTTTTTCTCTCCATATATAAGGAAAGATCCTTGCCGAGCAAGGACCTCGCCCACTGTGCTTATTTGTTTTTGATGCGGTAGCTCAGCCCTTCGAGGCTGACTGCCAAATCAATTTGGCGAATTTCGATGGAATCGCAGGAGACCAGCGACGACGGCGAAAAATTCATGATCCCTTTGATCTTTGTCTCGCACAAAAGATCCGCCACCCCCTGGGCCGAGGCCGCCGGTACTGCCAGCACTGCAATATCCACGCCGTTGGCATCGACATAATCCACAAGCTGGGTAATCGGCAAAATCGGCAGGCCGTTTAGGGTCATGCCAATTTTGTTGACATCGTTGTCAAACACCGCCGACATCCGGAAGCCCC
The DNA here is from genome assembly GCA_030524315.1 of Peptococcaceae bacterium. GTDB lineage: Bacteria > Bacillota > Peptococcia > Peptococcales > Peptococcaceae > UMGS1590. The sequence goes on along the minus strand of JAUNGU010000084.1, from coordinate 3,226 downwards.
GCTTGGCAAAGCCCGCGTAATGGGTCAGGGCGCTGCCCAAATTACCGGCGCCAATGAGTATCATCTTCCAGGGATGGTCGACGCCAAGAATTTCATTGATGATGGCGTTGAGATTGGCCACATTGTAGCCCACCCCGCGCATACCAAAATCGCCAAAATACGCCAGATCCTTACGCACCTGCGCCGGTGTCCCCTGTACCCCCTTTGCAATATCCACCGAGGACACCTTTTCCACGCCGCGCGCCAGCATCTCATCTAAAAATCGCGAATACAGCGACAAGCGCGTGATTGTCGCCTCTGGCACCTTTTCTGGTTTCATTGTTTCCTTCACCCTCTTTTCAGAATAATCGCATTATAATTATCATATCGAATCCCGGCACACTGCGCAAGAAAGTTTGCTAAAAAAAGCACAAAGTTCCTTTATACCTAGTGTTTTCCTCGTTTTCCAAATCTTCCCGCGCTTGTCACATATATGAAAAAAATTAATGAGATGGGCCCTCATCCGTCTTTACCAATTATGCGCTTGTATGCTATTATTAAGTGAAATAAAAAATAGCACTTCCAAGCTCAATGGAAAAGGAGAGATTAGTTAATGAAAGTCGCAGACAACGTCTATTATGTCGGTGTTTCTAACCCAACCCTGCGTGTGTTTGACATCATCATGGCGACCCAATATGGCACCACCTACAATTCCTATCTCGTCAAGGGCACCGAAAAAACTGCCCTCATCGATGGGGCGCACAAAGGCTTTGAAGATCTTTTCTTAGAGAATGTCGAAAACGTCGAAGCCGTTGAAGGTCTCAAGTCTATTGACTACATGATCGTCAACCATACCGAACCAGACCACTCTGGCGCCATCCATTTGGCAATTGAGCACAATCCTGACATTGTTGTATACGGGACCGCTGCTTGCCTCAAGAACCTCGACAACATCGTTCGCAAGCCATTCAACCGTGTGGCTGTCAAAGACGGTGACACCCTCGATCTCGGCGGCAAGACCCTGACCTTCTGCGTATCCCCTAACATCCACTGGCCAGATACCATGATGACCTATCTCGCTGAAGACAAAATCCTCTTTAGCTGCGATTTCTTGGGCGCTCACTATGCAGAGCCTACCAACCTCGTTGAAAAGGTTTACAAGCATGAGCTCTATTTCCAGGAATTCAAGGTGTACTACGATGCCATCATGGGGCCATTCCCTAAATTCGTGCTCAAGGCACTGGATCGCGTCAAGGATCTCGACATTGACATCGTTTGCCCAAGCCACGGCCCAATCCTCACCGGCAAATACGTGCAGGAAGCCATGGACACCTATCGCCAGTGGGCAACCCCACAGCCAAAGGAAGACAAGACCGTTGCCATCTACTATGTATCCGCTTACGGCTACACCAGAGGCATGTGCCAATATTTGGAACAGAAGCTCACCGAAAAGGGCATCGTCGTTTCTGCCTTTGACATCATCAAAACCGATCCTGCTGACATTGCAGCCCATCTGAATGATGACTGCCTCGTCTTCGGTTCTCCAACCCTCAACCGTGCAGCCCTCAAGCCAGTGCTTGACGTCATCAGCTGCATCGACGCTGTCAACTCTGCCAAGCGTCCATACGCCACCCTCGGCGACTTTGGTTGGAGCGGCGAAGCCTGTGCACAGCTCAACGAACGCTGCAACAGCATCAAGATGAAGCAGGTTGGCGAAAGCGTTCGCGCCCAGTTCACCCCTACCGCTGAGGTTTATGCCCAGCTGGATGAATTGGCACAGCAGATCGCTGACACCATTGCCTAAGTTTTGACACAGACATCCCGAATTCTTTGATTCGGGGTGTTTTTTTATTTGCTTTGGCGGCGATTTTTCGTTATAGTTATAAGCGTATGTAACGATTATTTTAGGGGGAATACAATCCATGGAACGCAACGTCTATGATGTACTGACTGAACGCGGCTTTATTGAGCAAGCCACTCATCCTGACGACATTCGTGAGCTTCTCGGCAAGGAGAAGGTCACCTTCTATATCGGCTTTGACCCAACGGCAGACAGCCTGCACGTGGGCCACTATATTCAATTCATGGTCATGCAATACATGCAAAAATACGGCCATCGCCCAATCTTTCTCGCCGGTGGCGGCACCGGCATGATCGGCGACCCATCGGGCCGCAGCGACATGCGCCGAGTCATGACCATCGAGCAAATCGACAGCAACGTCGAACGCTTCAAGGCGCAGGCCTCGCGCTTTGTGGATTTTTCCGACGGCAAGGCCCTCATGCTCAACAACGCCGAATGGCTGCGCGACCTCAACTACATTGAGTTCCTGCGCGACTACGGCGCCCATTTTTCGATCAATCGCATGATCAACGCCGAATGCTACAAATCCCGTCTCGAGCAAGGGCTGACTTTCCTCGAATTCAACTACATGATCATGCAGTCCTACGACTTCCTCCACCTCTATCGCCACTATGATTGCAAGCTGCAGTTTGGCGGCAACGACCAGTGGAGCAACATCATCGGCGGCGTGGAGCTTGTACGCCGCGCCGACCAGGGCGAAGCCTTTGGCCTGACCTTCAAGCTCCTCACCAACAGCGAGGGCAAGAAAATGGGCAAGACGGCCAACGGCGCTGTCTGGCTCGATCCCGAAAAAATGAAGCCATTCGATTTTTATCAATACTGGCGCAACGTCGACGACAAGGACGTGCGTAACTGCCTCTGCCTCCTGACCTTCCTGCCAATGGACGAGGTGGAACGCCTGGCGAGCCTCGAAGGCGCCGAAATCAACAAGGCCAAGGAAGTCCTTGCCTATGAGGTCACCAAAAACGTCCACGGCATGGAGGCTGCCGAAGAAGCCCAAAAGGCTGCCCGCGCCCTTTTTGCCGGCGCCAGCCAGGCAGGCTCCATCCCAACCACCGACATGACCAGCGCCGATTTCGCCGGTGACGGTGTGGGCCTTCTCAACCTGCTCAAGCAGGTCGGCCTCACCAGCACCACCAGCGAAGGCCGCCGCCTCGTCGAGCAAAACGGCATCAGCCTCAACGAAAATCCAGTGAGCGACGTCCATTACGCCGTCACCACCGCCGACTTTGTCGACAAGCAGCTGAAAATCCGCAAGGGCAAGAAAAAATTCCACATCATCCAGCTCACCGACTAATCACAAGCCATCAAGAATCCTCCGCGAGGGGGATTCTCAGACTGTAGAAAAACCCAGATTTGGCGTGCAAGCCAAATCTGGGTTTCGTC
>JAUNGU010000083.1 GCA_030524315.1 Peptococcaceae bacterium | reverse complement strand
GTCATCATCCTCGATGAGGTGTATCGAGAATTTGTTTACGAAGGCGAGTTCAAGCGCCTGGCCAAGTTCCCAAATCTGGCGGATCGATTGATCATGATCGACTCCGTCTCCAAGCGCTACAGCGCCTGCGGCGCGCGCGTCGGCTGCCTCGCTTCCAAAAATAAAGACGTCATCGCCAACGTTCTCAAGCTCTGCCAGGGCCGTCTGTCCGTCTCCACGCTGGATATGGTCGGTGCCGCAGCGCTTTACCACACGCCAACCAGCTATTTCAAAGACGTCAACGCCGAATACAAAAAACGCAGAGACACAGTTTACAACGCCCTGCGCCATATGCCAGGCGTCGTCTGCGAGAAACCGGAGGGGGCCTTCTATATTTCCGTCAAGCTCCCGGTGGACAACTCCGAAAAATTCATCATGTGGATGCTCGAGCATTTTGACTACAACGGCGAAACCGTCATGATGGCACCGCTGGAAAGCTTCTATTCCAAACCGGGCCACGGCGTCGACGAGGTCCGCATCGCCTACGTCCTCAACACCGAGGATCTACAAAAAGCCATGACCTGCCTGGAAAAAGCCCTGGAAGCCTATCCGGGACGAAAATAAAATATTTTTGCGCGCAAAGCAGCCGCTGGTACACAAAATTGTGTGCTGGCGGTTGCTTTTTTAAATGATGCGTGTTTATGCACAAAATGCCGTCATCAAATAATATATTTTGCATCTGACGCATATTGCATGTATACTAGTTGAAGAATGAAAACGATGTATCAATTTTTCGAGAGGACGAAGACAGTGCAGTTATCAAATTTGAAGTTGTACCAATTAAAATATTTTCTTGATGCGGTGTCGTCTGAAACCTTGAGCCAGGCTGCGAGGATGAATAAGCTTCCTCGCAAGGATTTCTGCAAAGAAATTCATGAGCTGGAAATGGCTTTGGGCGTGCCGTTGTTTATTTACCATGATAGAATGCCTGTCTTGACAAAATACGGAGAGGAATTTGCTGCCTGCGCGCAGAATGTTTTTGACGAGCTCGACGCTGGCTATCGCAAAATGCAGCAGCTGATTGTTCCTGAAGATGATGTGGTGCGGATTGGCTTTTCGTTTTTTGCGAGTGTGGAGAGGGTGCCGCAGCTGATTGGTGAGGCCTCTGTCAAGGCTCAGCAGGACGGGGAGCGGGTCAACTTTCAGACAATGCTTGTAAAGGGCGACGACAAGGCGCCGTCGGTTGAGGATCTCTTGCTGGAAGGGACCTGTGATCTGGGGCTGACCTGTATCAGACATCTGGAAGACATTGCCTCTGTCCCTGTGGGCACCCAGGAGCTGGTGCTGCTTGTGCCAAAGACGCACGCATTGGCAACGAGATCAGCGGTGACCCTTGCAGAGGTTTGTCAGGAAAAATTTTCGTTGCTTGCGGGCGATCCTGAAATTCCAGCGGCGTATTATATGGAGATGTTTAAGCGCGTCGGCATTACGCCGAATATGACTGACGATGGCCAGGATTGGTTGTCGCTCGTGCAATCCGTGGCCAGCGGAAATTGCCTGGCCATTGTGCCAAAATTGGCCATTTCTGATGAGCGGGTGACCAGCGTTTCGTTGGATCATCCGATGAATACGCGCAAGGTGTACTTGGCCTGGCCCATCAATCGTCGCCTGAGTCCTGCGGCAAAATACGTCAAGGACCTGATTTTGAATTGAGCAATAGGGCATCATTGTGATGCGATGAGAAGGATGAACAGCGCGTCGTGTTCGTCCTTTTTGCTGTATGTGGAAACTAGGAGGTGCCGGACATGGAAATCCGCGTGTTAAAATATTTTTTGCTGGTGGCGCGAGAGGAAAATATCACCCGCGCGGCCAATCTATTGCATCTGACCCAGCCGACGCTCTCGCGCCAGCTCATGCAGCTTGAGGAAGAGCTGGGGGTCAAGCTCTTTGACCGTGGGCGTCACAGCGTGCGGCTGACAGAGGACGGTCTGCGACTCAAACAGCGGGCGCAGGAAATTGTTGAGCTGGCAGACAAGACGGTGTCGGAATTTACCCTTGGCGGCGAGGAATTGGCTGGCGAAATTTGCATCGGCTGTGGCGAAACGAAGAATATGTCCTTTCTCTCAGAGCAGATGCGGGCTTTTCGTGCCTTGCATCCCTTGGTGAGCTTCAACATTTACAGCGCGACGGCCGATGACGTCAAGGAACGCATGGCGCGTGGCCTTGTGGACATCGGGCTTTTGACAGAGCCGGTGGATTTGGCAAAGTACGATTTTTATAGAATGCCCCAAAAGGAAGCGTGGAGCGCCTTAATTAGCAAAGCTTCACCGCTGTATGAGAAAGCGGCCATCACCGCAGAGGATCTGGTCAGTCAGCCGGTGCTTTTGCCGATGCGCGACAGTGTGCGTCATGAGCTGGCATCCTGGTTTGGCGATGTCTACGACGAGCTAGAGGTGGCTGCCAGCTACAATTTGATTGTCAACGCGGCCAATATGGTGCGTCACGGCATGGGCGTTGCCTTTTGCTTTGACATGGATTTTCACTACGACGATTTGCGCTTCATTCCGCTGTCGCCAGCCCTTGAAACGGGCGCTGTGCTCGTGTGGAAGAAAAATCAGCTGTTTTCAGCAGAAGTGCGTGCCTTCTTGGAATTCTTGAGAAATAGTATACAGGCATCACAGACGGTTTAAGATGAGCATTAGACATGCCAAATCCAGCAGTCTACAATAGCAGGTGGAGAAATCCATCTGCTTTTTGTTTGCAATCATCATAGAAAGGATGTTACAAATGACAACAACCATTCAATTAAATAACGGGGTGGAGATGCCCCTCTTTGGCCTCGGTGTTTTTCAGGTGACAGACCAGGCCCAGTGCGAAGAAACCGTGTGCGAGGCCCTGCGCATCGGCTATCGCATGATCGACACGGCCGCCTGCTACGGCAATGAGCGCGCCGTCGGTGAGGCTATTCGCAAGAGCGGCGTGGCGCGAGAGGACGTGTTCATCTCGTCGAAGGTGTGGATTCAGGACGCCGGATACAAAAAAACCAAGGCCTCCTTTGCGAAAACCTTGGAAAATTTGGGCACCGATTATCTGGACCTCTACCTCATTCATATGCCTTTCGGCGATTATCACGAAAGCTGGCGCGCCATGGAGGAATTGGTTGGTGCAGGAAAAATTCGCGCCATCGGCGTTTGCAACTTTATGCCGGACCGCCTCGCTGATTTGATCCTCAGTCACCAGATTCTGCCAGCCGTCAATCAAATCGAGCTGCATCCCTTCTGTCAGCAGAAAAAGCTGCGCCAGCTCATGGATCGTTACAACATTCAGCCAATGGCCTGGGCGCCCTTTGCTGAGGGCCAGCGAGAAATCTTTACCCATCCGCTGCTTGTAGAAATTGGCAAAGCCCATCAGGCCACTGCTGCGCAAGTCATTCTCAGCTGGCTCAGATGGCAGCACATCATCGCCATTCCAAAATCCGTGCACGCAGAACGCTTGGCGGAAAATTATCGCTCGCAGGACATCCAGCTGACGCCAGAAGAATGCCAGCAAATCGCTGCCTTAGATGACGGACAGGCCTTGATCCTGGATCTGGCAAGCGTCGATGAGGTGTACCGACTCCACGACATTCGCTTTGAGCAGTAGCGCACAAAAAAAACACGCCCGTGAAGGCGTGTTAGGGGGTTAGCTCAAATGCAGCTGCTCTTTGAGGGCGCGCTGGAGAACTTGGGAGAAGTTGATGGCGTTTTTTTCGGCCATGGTGTTGAGCCAGGCGGGGATGGTGAGGCTTTTGCGGACGGCGTTTTTGCCGTATTTTTCGGCGTAAGCGTCCATATCGAGGACGATCATGCTGACAAAGCCGTCGGCTTCTGGATGGATGCTGGCCATGTCGCTGGCTGCTGGTGCTGGGTTGCCATCCTCAAGCTTGTCGAGAACCCAGCCGGATGCGGCGTCAGTGGCCATGAGAATGGCGTCGGCAAGGGAGTCGCCCTCAGTGACGCAGCCTGGCAGATCGGGCACTTCGACGGTGTAGCCGCCGGGGAGATCCTGGCATGGGTAGAAGATTGCTGGATAGGTGAGTTTCATATGAGACGTCCTTTCTGGCCGTCGATGCCGGCCTGTTTGAGTATGGATTTGACGGTGCGTGGGTCGGTGTCGCCCCTGTGGAAGGGGATGGTGACGTTGCCCGGCTTGGCGGGGTGGATGTATTGATGATGCGCTCCCCGCGACGACTTGAACTGCCAGCCATCGTCGAGGATGAGTTTTTCGACTTCACGAAATTTCATACGCGCCCTCCTTTTGATTTTATTATACGCATTGCACGCATAAATCGCAAGAAAAACACGCATCATGCGCATTTATGAGAGCTGAAAAAAACACGCTCATGCAACGCATGGGCGTGTTTTTTTACGGAGATGGAGAGATTTGAACTCTCGCGCGCCGTTAGACGCCTACCGCATTTCGAGTGCGGACCCTTCAGCCACTTGGGTACATCTCCATATTAGGTTGTGGGCGACTGGCGCAAGGCTTGGAAAAAATCTCGCGTGAGTCGCGCGCATGCTTCTTGGGCAATGGGGCCACGGATGCGGATGTTGTTGGGAAAGCCGGGGAACTGTACGAGGTTCATCTGGCTGCCGCAAACACCGTAGGTGGGCTCGGTTGCGCCAAAAACAACGATGGATATATGAGAGAGGAGCATGGCACCGGCGCACATGGGGCAGGGCTCGTGGGTGACGTAGAGCGTCGCGCCGTCAAGCTGCCAGCGGCCGAGATAAGCGGCTGCATCGCGCATGGCGTTGATTTCTGCATGTCCCGATGGATCGTGATCACGCTCTCGCGTGTTGTAGCCGCGACCGATGATGCGGCCGTCCTTGACGACAACAGCGCCGATGGGCACATCACCGGCGGCCAAGGATTTCTTGGCTTCAGTGATGGCTTCGTTCATCATTTTCTTGTCCATGGGTTCACCTCATATGTTTCTAATAGTACCCGACGGAGCGGCGATTTGTCAAGATGGGATGAAAATTTGCCAGCGAATTTCTGGCGCTGAGTGAGAATTTTTTGCTGGCAAGCTTTGGCTGAGAAATTTTCGGCGAGAAATTTTTAACAGGCGGCGTGAAAAAACTTGAATATCGTGAGAAGCTATGATATGATAAATATCGTCTTAGGGGCGGTTAGCTCAGTTGGTTAGAGTATCTGCTTGACATGCAGGGGGTCGCTGGTTCGAGTCCAGTATCGCCCATGACCCAAAAGAAACGCATTCTGTATAGAGTGCGTTTTTTTACTTTAGTGATTGTTTTGTGGCAATTGTGGCAATGAGACGTAGAGAATAAAGAAATTTTTTTAAGAGGTGTGGATATTCATGCTTGGTTTTAAGGAGTTAGAGTTATCGGATAAGGACATCCTGAATAAATTTTTCGATGTTTGTCAAAACCAGAATTCTGAATGTACGTTTACCAATCTGTTTATGTGGCGCCGTTGTTATGCGGTGCGTTGGGCGGTCAGCGACAACCACCTGCTGGTTGAGCCAAATGCGTTCGAGGAGAGCTGGATTTTGCCGCCATATGGTCTTGAGGAAGACGACGATGAGATGTTTCACGCAGCGATTGAGCACGCGAAAGAGGATTACCACGATCGCGGCAAGCAGCTGGTGATTCGTGCCGTCACCGAAAAGGACAAGGAACGGCTGGAGCGTCTTTTCCCGGGACAGTTCGAGTTTGAAGAAGAGCCGGACATTGAGGATTATATTTACGACGCTGAAAAAATGCGCACCCTCAAGGGCCGCAAGCTCAGCAAAAAACGCAATCACATCAATGCTTTTAAGGCGGAGCATCCGGATTATGAGCTGGTGCCGCTGACACCGGACAATACGGACATTGCCTGGGATTTTGTGGAGCATTGGTGCGGCCAACGCAATTGTGAGGAGGGCGTCAGCGACAGCCTGCTTTGCGAGCGCGAGGCGATTTTGGACGCGCTGACGAATATGCAGGAGCTACGCTTCAAGGGCTTGATGATTTCGGTGGATGGGCGCATTGTGGCGCTGACCTTTGGCGAAATGGTCAACCATGACACGGTGGTCGTCCATGTGGAAAAGGCCTTCTCTAATTATCGTGGCCTTTATCCGCTGATCAACCAGGAATTCCTGAACTATTATTGGCAGGATGCGGTTTACGTCAACCGTGAGGAGGACATGGGCTTGGAAGGCTTGCGCCATGCCAAGCGCTCCTATTATCCAGAATATCTTTTGACCAAATATAAGGGCGTGTTCAAAGATGGCTACACCGACCATACGATTGGCCACTGAGGCTGACAAGGAAGCGCTGGTGGCGCTTTGGGCCTATTGCTTTAGCGATAGCGACGCCTTTCGCCAGTGGTATTTCGACCATTACTATAGAAAAGAAGAGTGCCTCGTGGCTTGCGATGGTGAGACGCCAGTGGCGAGCCTCCAGCTCATTGATTTGCCGACGCGCATTGGTGGCCGGACGGTGCGCGCGGCCTACATTGTCGGTGTCAATTGCCTGCCTGCTTATCGCGGGCTGGGGCTGACCCATCAGCTCATGCAAGAAGCGCTGGATGCTTATGCGCCGGCCCATGGCATCGAGCTGATCCATCTCATGCCCTTTGAGGGCGATTTCTACGCGCAGATGGGCTTTGTCTTTGGCGATTATCATGCAGACATGCACCTGCCCATCGAGGAATTCTATTTTCCGGCAGACAAGGCCATCGCGCGCCGCTTCCATTGGCGAAGCGTTGATTTGACGCGAGCAGAGGACGAGCAGGCGCTGCTAACAGATCTCTACGCGCGTGGCGCGGCGCGCTATGGCGGCAGCTTTGTCTTGCGCGAGGACGCACGCCGCTGGCAGGCTTTCGTAAGTGATTTGGCCATGGAGGGCGGTTATCTGGCGGTGCTCTCTGACGAAAAGAACGCGCCGGCGGGATATATTGCCTATCTCGTGCAGGAAAATCAGCTTTTCATCAAGGAGGCAATCGCGACCACAGAGGGGGCGCGCAAGGCGATGTATTATTTTATTGCCAGCCACCGTTCCCAGGTCAAGCAGGTGGAGTGGTCGGCACCGGAAAACGAGCCGATCATTTTCCAGCGCAAAAAGGACAAGAGCGGCGTCGCCTTGCGGCCCTTTATGATGTATGATATTGTCGACCCGCGGGTGATCAGCGCCTTTGCATCGGCGCAGCCCGATGCGGACCTCGTTTTTTCGGTGGAAGGCTGTGGCACCTACCGCTGGCAGGCAGGGCGCGCCGATATTTTGCGTATTTCTGATGCCGCCGATGAAAAAACGGCCCTCAGTCGGCACGCGCTCAACGCGCTGGTTTTTGACCGCGCAGGCTGGGACAGAGACGATATGGACGCAGACATCGGCCGCTTGGCAGCACTTTTTTGTGTGCATCCACGCATTTTTCATAATGAGTATTTTTGAGCGTGGACTATATTGCAATTCTCGGTGAAATTCGCTATTCTTAAGAGTGAATTCGATCGTTTTAACGAAATCGATCACAGTATTTTACTGTAGGAGGATCATAATGGCATTAGATTCGACGATAGCAACAATTACAGCAGAACAATTTTATAAGATGGTGCTTGCCGGGGCAGCAAATCTTGATGTACATAAAGAAAGTGTCAACCAGCTCAACGTGTTCCCAGTGCCGGATGGCGATACCGGGACCAATATGGCCATGACCGTGCAGTCGGCAGCAAAATTTATTCAGAACGTAGAAGAGCCAAGCGTCAAGAATTACGCGACCCAGGCCGCCTTTGGCGCCGTCATGGGCGCGCGCGGCAATTCTGGCGTGATTTTTTCGCAGATTTTGACAGGGATTTCCAAGGGCTTGGAAAATTGCGAGGTTATCGATCCCCAGACCCTGATCGAAAGCCTCAGCATGGGTGCCCAGGCTGCCTACAAGGCCGTCAGCAATCCAATGGAAGGGACGGTCCTGACCGTCGTGCGCGAAGCCGGCGAAGCGGTGCAATCGGCCTACAAGGAGGGTATGGACATTATCAGCTGCCTCAAGCTTTACAT